>JACPDI010000060.1 GCA_016184105.1 Acidobacteriota bacterium | reverse complement strand
TGAGATCCACGACTTCCAGCCGCAGCACCTGCTTGCGGCTGAAGGCGAGGAGCTGGCGCGTGAGCGCCGCGGCGCGTCTTCCTCCCTCGAGGATGTGCTCCAGATCCGTCGCGGCCTGTGTTCCGGGCTGCGCCTGGCCCACCAGCAGCTCGCCGTACCCCATCATCGCGGTGAGGATGTTGTTGAAATCGTGCGCGATGCCGCCGGCGAGCTGGCCGACCGCCTCCATCTTCTGCGACTGGCGGAGCTGCTGCTCCAGCCGCTGCCGTTCGGTCACATCGACCACGACCGGCATCGTCCAGAGCGGCCGGCCGTCGGCATCGTGGATGAGGCGCACCGAGATCGAGCCCCACACCGTCGCACCGTCTTTTCGGACGTACCGCTTCTCCATCGCGATGTGGTCGATGCGTCCCTCGCGCAGATCGCGGATAGCCGCCAGCGAGGAGGCCCGATCGTCCGGGTGCGTGATGTCGGCGGCGGTCAGCTCCTTCAGCTCCGCTTCGGAGCGCCCCATCATCGCGCAGAACGCCTTGTTGGCCCGGTGAAAGCGGCCGTCGGCCGCCACCAGCGCCGTCCCGACCGGGAGGTCGTCGAAGACGCGCCGGAACAGGGCCTCGCTTTCCCGCAGCGCGTTTTCGACCTGGCGGCGCGCCGTGATGTCCCGCTGGATTGCGAGGAAGCCGGAGATCGTTCCGTCGTCGGCCGTAATCGGATTGACCAACACGTCCACGAGGACGAGCGTGTCGTCCTTCCTCCGGTTGATGAATTCATTGCGCACGCTGGAGCCTTCGAGCAGCGTCGCCCAGAAGGCGGCGTACGTGTCCCGATCGTACTTGCCTCCTTTCAGGATGCGCGGCGTGCACCGGCCGAGCACCTGCTCCGCCGCGTACCCGTACAACCGCGTGAACGCCGGGTTGATGTATGTGAACGTGCCGTCGCGATTCGTGACGAAGATGGCGTCGTCGGAAGCGTCCACCGCCCGGCGGAACTGGGTGACGTCGCCTTCAAGGCGCTTGCGATCGGAGATGTCGTTGATGATGCCGGTGACGAACCGCGAACCGTTGCTATCCACGAGGGTGGCAAAAATCTCCGCGTGGAACAGGATCCCGTCGAGGCGCTTCAGTTGCGCCTCCATCCGAGTCGAGCCCTCTCGTGCGAGTGCCCGCAGCAGACGCTCGCGGTCGCCGGGATCGGCATAGAGATCCATGACATCCCGCCCGATGAGTACGGATACGCTCGGGAACCCAAGAATCCTGGCCAGGTGTTCGTTGGCGGCCAGCACCCGGCCCTCCGGGCTGGTGCGGTAAGCGCCGGCGGGAACGAAGTCGAAAATTTCGCGCATGAATGTTCGAAAGCCCTCTCGCGGGAAACGTGCCAGCCCGCGACCTTGAAATATTCAACAAAACCCCGTGTGACATCGTGCGTGCGCGCTCGGATGTGTCGATGCCGCACACGTGTGCGCGGCCGGCGCGCCCCGCTACGTCTTCGGCCTGAGCGTCCGCTCCAGGAACTCCGCCGTGGCGGCGTTGACGCGCACCCAGGTGCGATACAGCAGGAAGTCGTGGATCTCGTCGGGGATGATCGGCTCCTCAGACCTTTCTGAGTCTCGGCGCGAGGAGCCGCGCGAGCGTCCTCATGGCCCACGGGGCGTGGCGCGCGAGCAGGACCATCAGCTTGCCATGGCCGGTGATCACGGCCTCGGGCCGCCGCCGATCGATCGCGCGGACGATCTGGCGCGCCGCGACGTGGGTGCGCACCCGCAGCCAGGCGGGCACCAGCTCGGGGTTCTCCGGGCGGAAGACGCCGTCGCGGCCGACCCGGCGAATCTCGCTGTCCACGAATCCAGGCGCGATCGTGGTCACCGAGATGCCATGGGGCCTGAGCTCTTCCCGGATGCAGTCGGCGAGCGCGCGCACGGCGAATTTGCTCATCGCGTACGGCGCCATGCCGGGCGAGGCGACGTATCCGGCGACGCTGCTCATGATGGCGAGCCGGCCTTTCGATCGCTCCAGCGCGTCGAGCGAGGCGTGGACGGTCCGGATGACGCCGAACACGTTCGTCTCGAACTGCCGGCGGAAATCGTCCATCGACAGCCGTTCGATGCGGCCGGTCGCTGCGAAGCCGGCGTTCGCGATGACGACATCCACCCGCCCGAACTCGCGCTCGGCGCGGTCGACCGCCGAGCGGAGCGCGTCCTCACGGGTGACGTCGCATTCGAGCGCGAGCGTCCGATGGCCGTGCGCGCCCGCGTGTTTCGCCACCGCGGCAAGCCGGTCGGTGCGCCGCGCGAGCAGCACCAGATCGGCGCCGCGCTGCGCGTATTCGAGCGCGAGCGCCTCGCCGATGCCGGAGGAGGCGCCCGTAATGAGGACCACGGGATTCATGTGGCCGCAGCATACCATCGGAGGTTTTCACCGCAGGGGACGCAGGCGCGGTGAGAGGACTAGCTCTGTGGCCGGCTCCGGCCAGTCGCGCCGAGGCGCGGGGCGAACTGCGGGCAGTTCTCGCATCGCCAGATCCGGCGGCACGACGAGCACTGGCACCAGGTGCCGTCGGGTGTGATGCCGACCAGGCGCGGGCGGCCGCGCCCGCACGCGCGGCACGTACATCCCTGGCGGACCGGCGCGTCTGGCTCCAACGGGGACATTGCGGCTCCCGGAAGCAATTACCGCACCCGTCGATTCTCTGGGAATTTTGTCGCCTGCCGCCGATAATCCGGCAAGAAAAGTGTGACAGTCACACTTCCAAAAGTGGGACAGTCACCCTTTTGGAAGTGTGACTGTCACACTTTTCCGCCTCAGCGCGCGAAGCTGCCGGCCAGCCGCCGCGCCCGGCCGACGAGCGAGCTGTCATGGACGCGGCGCTCCCACTCCGCGATTCCGTGCTCGTGGAACAGCACAAAGACATACCGCTCGCCGCGACGCGGCCCCTCGACCTCCCATGCCGCGCGCTTGCCGCCCTCGTCGAGGCGCGCCTGCTCGCCGCGCTTTTCCTTGAGGCACGCGAGCGCGTATTTCATGAGGGCGCGCTCGCTGCGGACGTGCCGCCAGCCAGGATGGCGGAGGAGGATGCCTCCCTCGAACAGCCCCGGCGTGATGAACTCGATCGTGAACGCCCCCATCTTCATGTCACAGCGATACTGCGCCGACACGGCGGACTTGCGCTGCGACTCGGGGCAGATCCACGTGTCCTCGTGCCGATAGAGCCCGAATCGCACCGGCATCTGCTTCGGCATCCACTCGATCTCCAGCACGTGCGGATCCCGGCGGCGGCGGCCGACTTCCACCGCGTCCGGCGAGTCATAGAACAGGATTTCGAGCGGCGATCCGGGCTCAATGGCAAATCGATCGCGCAGGTCGCCCGGCACCGGCGTCCCGGTAAACACGAGCGCCCGCCGCGTGACGATGCGGGCGCGCCAGTCGCTCTCGATGTGCACGGTGCGGGACAGCTCCGGGCAGATGACACCGCCGAACGGCACCTTGATGCCGATCCGGCGGAGCGCGGTTCTCATCCACCCTGCAGCCATGGTCCCCGCCCTTTCAGCGCGCGTTTGCCTGCGATGGTCGCAGGACGCTCAGAATGTTCGTGAAATCGTCGGTCCAGAGGGGTGTGCCCGCGTGCGGCTCGAGCGCGACCCACGCGGCGTTCGCCGCGAGCGGGCCGAGCCCGGCGCGCTCGCGCGTCATGACAATCCAGTGCGAGCCGATCTTGCCAGGGACGGGCGGCTCGTTGCGGTCGAAGCGATTCACCGCGACGAGGCCGGCGGCGCCGGCGAGCCGTGCCACGATGGGTGCGAGCACGAGGTGGCGATTGGACACGTGGAACAGCAGCGCGCCATCGGGCGACAGCTTCAACCGGTACAGCGCGAGCGCCTCGGCGGTCATCAGATGCATCGGGATCGCGTCGGAACTGAACGCGTCGAGCACGATCAGGTCGAACTCGCCGTCTGTAACGCGCGCCAGCGAGAGCCGCGCGTCACCCAGCGAGACGTCGCACCGCGGCCCGCAGTCGCCGAGGTAGGTGAAGAACCGCGGATTGCGCGCAATGCGTTCCACGGACGGATCGATCTCGAAAAACGTCCAGTGCTGGCCGGGCCGCGCGTAGCGCGCCAGGACGCCGGCGCCCAGGCCGATCACGCCGACGCGGTGGCCGGCGGCCGCCGGCAGGCTCGCGAACGCGTCGCCCACCGGCCCGGTCGAGTGGTAATACGACAGCGCCTCCTGCCGCCGCGCGGGGTCGAGCCGCTGCATCCCGTGCAGCGTCGTGCCGTGCAGGAGGTAGCGGTAGCCACCTGCCTCGTCGGTATGGACGCGGTACACGCCGAAGAACGTCCGCTCCGCGTACTCGGTCGCGCCCAGGCCGGCGTTGAAGAAGGTGCCGGCGGTGAGGATCATGGCGAACGCGAGCGCAAACGCGACCGGGCGGCGCGCGACCGTGAAGGCCAGCACGGCTGGCACCGACAGCGCCACCATGAACAGGCGCCCTGTCGGCAGCGCCTGGTTCGCCCACAGGACCGCGCCCAGGCTCAGCGTCGCAACGGCGGCGACGACGCCTCCGGCAATCATCGGCCGATCGATCCAGAGCGTCTCGCGGCCGATCCGTGTCCTCAGCAGGCACGCCGCCACGAGCGCGATCGGGTACTCCACGATTGTCGTGAACGCCACGGGGGCGACCAGCGAGTTGAACAGCCCGCCGAGCATGCCGCCGACGGCAATCCAGAGATAGAACTCCGTCAGGTGTTCCGTGGACGGGCGGCTCGCCGACAGATTGCCGTGGCACACCAGCGCGGCCGCGACGAACGCCGCGACGTTCAAGGCCATGGCGAGCGGCAGGGGCGCGCTCACGCGCCCCACCATGATCATCGCCATCGGCACGAGCGCCAGGGGGAGCAACCGGTCTGCCGCCGCGGTGGCCCGCACCGACCACCCGCCGAACGCGATGACGAAGGTCAGCAGGTAAAGCGACAGCGGCACGATCCACAGCAGCGGAATCGCGGCGATGTCCGTCGACAGATACGTGGTCAGGCCGAGCATGAGGCTCGACGGCACGCACGCGAGCGCCACCCACCGCGCGCGGATCGTCCACGTGAGCGCCGGGCGCGTGCCCGTCAGCGCGGCGCCGAGGGCGGCTTCCCGCACGCGTTCGTCTCGCGCGCGCGCAGGCTGCCGCCAGACGATCGCCGCGCACGCGAGCGCGAGCACGACGTACGCGACATAGCCAATTGTCCAGGCGCGGGCTTGCTGCTGCAGCGTGAGGTATGGTTCAACCAGCACGGGGTACGCGAGCAGCGCGAGCAGGCTGCCGAGATTGCTCGCGGCATACAGGAAGTACGGATCCTTCGCCGCGGGATGATCCGTCGTCGAGAACCACTTCTGCATCACGGCTGCAGACGTGGACAGGACGAAGAAGGGAAGGCCGACCGAGAGGAGCAGCACCAGCAGCAGCCACGCGACCGGGCTGCCGTCCGATGGGGGCGCCGAGAGCTGCCGGATTCCGAACGGCAGCGCGACGAGCGGCGCCGCCACGAGCGCCGCTTGCACCATCGACTGCCGCCGCACGCCCAGCCGCATCGTGCCATGCGCCCACGCATATCCCGCGAGCAGCATCGCCTGGAAGAACACGACACACGTGTTCCAGACCGACGGCGAGCCGCCGAGCAGCGGCAGCACCATCCTGGCGATCATGGGCTCGACGAGGAAGAGCAGGAACGCGCCGGCGAACAGCGTGGCCGTAAACACGGGCACGGCACGCGCCAGGCGAGGCCGGCTGGCGGCCTCCGGCGCCGCCAGCACGGCAAGACCGCGCCCCTCGGCTGCGGTCAACCCATCGACATATGGCATTTCTGGCATCCCGGACTGCAAAACCGTAATCCGCGTGCGCTCCGGCTCACGGTTTTGCGCATGTTTGGCGACTGCAGGGGGATGCCAAAGCAAAAACGGGGTCGCGCGACGTCACGCCGTCAAGGACCTCCTACCGCGAGCCAATCATCCCCAGCGGCTCCCCTTCGCTGACCGGAGGGGTCCCGACGACGTAGAGCATTTCGCCGTCGAACGGCGCGCGGATCTCCTCGAGGATCCGGCCGTGGAAGTCCGTGATGCGACCGATCAGTGCCCCTTTCGCGACCGTGTGGCCGTTCGCCACTTCAGCGTAAAAAATGCCGGTGACCCCGGCTCTCAGTACCTCGTTGCGTTCGATCCACACCGGAGCGGCGGCCTGCTGAGGACCGTCGGGGCGCATCCCAAGGTGGCGGAGCAGGCCGGCGACACCGCGTTGCACCAGGGCAATGTCTTCCTCTGTGACCCGCGCGAGCGCGCCGGTTTCCGTCGTCAGCGCCGGTTTGCCGCGGGTGATGGCCGTATTCGACAGGTAGAGCGACGCGTTCGCATCCGCCGGCCGCTCGCGATCGACGACGATGTGATCGAGTCCGAACGCCAGCGCCATGGCGCGCCCCGCTTCGGCGACCTTCGGGTCCCCCGTCGTGACCCAATACAGGTACGGCCGCAGCGATTCGTTGCCGTCCCCGCAGTGAAGATCGACGACGTGCGTGGCGCGCGCGATCACTTCGCGCGTGATCGCGTCGGCAATGCGCTCGGAAATCGTGCCGTCCGCTTTGCCCGGGAACACGCGGTTCAGGTTCTTGCCGTCGATTGGCGAGTAATACACCGTGCGCCCGAGGAACGACGGCATGTTCGCGACGTGCACCATGACGATCGCGCCCCGCAGCGTTTTCGGATCGATCGCCGTGCGCATCCGCTGGAGCGCGACGATCGGCACGTACTCCATCCCGTGCGTGCCGGCGACCAGCGCAAGGACCGGCCCGCCGGTCGCGCCGTTGATGATCGTGAAGGGGATCGTGCTGCCCGTGTCGCCGGGACGGGGCGCGACTTCCAGCGCTCCCGCCGCAATCGACCCCGGCGCGGCCGTCGTCGTGCCGATGGTGAGGGGCGCCTGCGCGGCGGCAGGCGTGTATGACACCAGTATCAGGGCCACGATCGCGACCAAAGAGACACACGGCATTGGAGCCTCCGGGCGCGGATTGTACAATGCACAGTTCGATGATTCATCCGCGCGCGATTCCAACCGCTGCGGCGACCGTGCTCGCCGTGGCATCGATGACAATGGCTCAGCCGATGTCGCCGGCGCCGGCTGTGGTGGCGGCAGACGGCCGTCCGAGCGCCGAGGCAGTCTCCGCCCCGTCGCGCCCGGTCCTTGACGGGGACGTCCTCGGCGACGCCGCCTGGGAGGCGGCCCCGCCCATCACGGGCTTCTGGCAGGAGCGGCCGGACGAGGGGCAGCCGGCATCCGAGCGGACGGAAGTGCGGCTCGTGTTCACCGACGACACGCTCTACGTCGGCGTCGTCTGTTATGACAGGAACCCCCGCGGCATCATCGTGTCGGACTCGCGGCGCGACACGCCGCTCGATGACACCGACAGCTTCCAGATGATCTTCGACACGTATCGTGACGGCCTGAACGGGTTTCTCTTCGGCACCAACCCCGCCGGCATCGAATACGACGGGCAGGTCACGAATGAAGGACAGGGTGGGGCGGGTCTTGGGCGCGGACAATCACAGCAGGCGGGATCCGGCGGCGGCTTCAACCTGAACTGGGACGGGGCCTGGGAGGTCCGGACGCGGATTACCGAGATTGGCTGGTCCGCGGAGTTCGCGATTCCGTTCCGAACGCTGCGGTTCCCGCCGGGGGCCGACCAGGTGTGGGGTGTCAACTTCCAGCGCAACATCAGGCGCCGCAACGAGCGTGCGTTCTGGTCGCCGATCCCGCGCCAGTACAGCCTGTATCGCCTTTCGCTTGCCGGCGACCTTTCCGGTGTTCGGACGCCGGCGTTCCGCAACTTCAAGGTGACGCCGTACGCGCTTGGCAACGTGCGGCAATCGGGAGAGCGCCCGGTGGACGCCGTGGTGCTCGGCGAGGTCGGCTTCGACGCGAAGTACAACCCGGCGTCCAGCCTCACGCTGGATGCCACGGTGAACACCGACTTCGCGCAGGTTGAGGTCGATGAGCAGCAGGTCAACCTCGATCGGTTCAACCTGTTCTACCCCGAAAAGCGCCCGTTCTTTCTCGAGAACGCCGGGTTCTTCTCGGTGGGCAACCCGGGAGAGATCGATCTGTTCTTCAGCCGCCGCATCGGCATCAGCGGCGACGGCAGGGCGGTGCCGATTCTGGGCGGCGCGCGGCTGTCTGGGAAGGCGGGCGCGTACAGCATCGGCGTGCTGAACATGCAGACCAGCGAGTTCGAGGAGCGGCTGCCCGGCAACAACTTCGCGGTGATCCGCGTGAGCCGCGACCTGCCCAACCGATCGTCGTTCGGCGCGCTGTTCGTGAACCGCCAGGGGATGGGGGATCTCGCGCCGGCGCGGGATCACAATCGCACCTACGCGCTCGACGGCAAGTGGGGCGTGCGGCAGCACACCGTGCTCTCGAGCTTCCTCGCAAGGACCGAGACGCCGGGCGAGGATCGGGACGATTACGCGTTCAATATCCGGTCGCGCACGAACGTGCCGCGGTTCGATCTCGAGATGGGATACCAGCAGGTGGCCGACGGCTTCAATCCCGAGGTCGGCTTTCTGAGCCGGCGGGGTTACCGGAAGCCGGACGCCCGCATCATGACGAGATTCCGGCCGCGTGATTTCTTCTCGGTCCAGGAATTCCGGCCCCACACGACGTATCGGGCGTTCTACGGGCTCGACGGTGCGCTGGAGACGATGTACTGGCACATCGACAGTCACACGGAGTTCCGGAACGGGTACGAGATCCACACGGGCATCAATCTCACGCGCGAGGGGGTGCGGACCCCGTTCGATATCTATCCGGGCGTCTCCGTTCCGGTGGGGGACTACGCGCACTCGGAGGCGCAGCTCGTGCTGATGACGAACCAGGGGGCGCCGGTCAGCCTGAACATGCAGGCGATCATCGGCGGGTTCTTCGGCGGCGATCGCGTGACGTGGAGCCCCACGCTGCGCATGCGCGCGGGAGACGCGCTCACGGCGGACGTCGCGTACCAGCGGAACGACGTCAACCTGCCGTGGGGAGCGTTCGTGACCAACCTGGTGCGCGCGCGCGTCAGCTACTCGTTCACGACACGCGCGTTCGTCCAGGCGCTCGTGCAGTACAACGATCGCGCGGACCTCTGGTCCGCCAACGTGCGGTTCGGCCTGCTCCAGGCCGCGAACACCGGGCTGTTCGTCGTCTATACCGACACGCACGCGCTCGACGATCTCTTCGCGCGCCCGGAGCGCACGGATCGATCGCTCGTCATCAAGTTCAGCCGGATGTTCGACCTGCTCGAGCGCTAGCCCGTCGCTCCGACCACTCGACCCAGTCATCGCCGAACAGCTCGACGGGGTGCGGCGTGCGGATCGTCCCGTTGCCGCACGCCAGGTCGTCGGCAGGGCAGTACTTGTCGCAGCCCCAGCAGATCCGCTCGGGATGCGCTGGTACGAGCGGAGCGGGTTTCACGGCCACGGGTTCACTATATGGGACGCGGGGGTGGGGGTCTTTGATCCAGAGCAAGCTGTGGGGCGGACCTTGCAGGCCTAGCCCAGGACCCGGCGCGAGGCGGCGCGCGCGAGCATGCGCAGCCGGTCGCCGAGCGGCAGGCGCCGCAGGGTGGTCATGACCACCCCGCGCGTGAAGTAGGTTTTTCGGGAGTAGTCGATCGCGGCCTCGACCATCACCGCGCGCCCGGCGCGGGTCGCCTGCAGGCCGCGCGCGAGCACCGCCGGCAGCTCCCCGTCGCGCGATGCCGAGAAGTACTCCGCGTTCACCGCCGCGGCGAACGCCTCCAGGCGGTACGGCGCGATGATGCCGCACGTGTCGCGATCGAGCGCGGTGCGCTGGAACTGCACGATCTGTCCCAGTTCGCCGTCGCGCAGGACGCACACGAGCGGCGCGGCCCGCAGGTGTGCCGCGGTCAGCAGCTCGAGGCCGGTCATCAGCAGCGCACCGTCACCGGCCAGCGCCACGACATCGCGATCCGGGTTCGCGAGCTTTGCGCCGATGGCGGCCGGCACGGCGTAGCCCATGCAGGAATAGTCGATCGGCCCGATGAACTGCCGCGGCTCGTCGAGCCGCAGGTGCTCCATCGCGAGGAACGTGCCGTTGCCGCTGTCGGTCGAGTAGATGGCGCGTGGCGCCGCCTGCTGCAACGCCGCGAACAACGCGGCGGGCGTCACGCGCCCCTCGCTCGGATGGCGCCGCCAGTCGTCCACCACGTCGCGATGACCGGCGGCAATGGCGCGCGAGGTGTCGTCTCGATCGCTCGTCGCGCGCGCCGACAGGCGCGGCAGGAGATCGCGGATGAATGCGGCCGCGTCGGATTCCACCGCCAGCCGCGCCGGGAAGTTCCGGTTGAACACCTCGCGGTTGATGTCCACGTGCACCAGGTTCGCCGGCGGCGTGAAGCCGTAGCTCGCCGTGCCCACCTCGGAGAAGCGGCAGCCGATCGCGAGCATCGCATCGGCGCGGTCCGCCGCGTGCCGCACGAACGGCGGCGCCGACCGGCCCACGCCATTCCAGAGCCACAGCGGGTGCGACTCGGGAAAGACCCCCTTGCCCTGGATCGTCGTCGCCACCGGCGCACCGAGCGCGTCGGCGAGCCGCACGAGCAGCGTTCCCGCGGCGGTCGCGCCGTTGCCGACGTAGAGAAGGGGATGCCGCGCGGCGTTCAGGATCGCCGCCGCCGCGGCGAGGTCGGCGTCGCTGGCGTGCGGCGGGCCCGGGGGGGGCGTGCGGTCACTCAGCTCCGCCACCTCCTGCGTCAACATGTAGAAGTCGGCGGGGATTTCCACCGCCACCGGTCCCGGCGTCCCCGATCTCGCGAGATCGAACGCGTGTCGAACGGTGGGGTAGATCTCCTGCGCCGATGCGGGCCGGAGCGCGGCCTTCGTGATCGGGCGCAGCAGCGCGAGCTGATCGATGTCGTGCAGTTGGAAGGCTCTGCCGGTGTCCGACCGGATGCCGCACGCCAGCACGACGAGCGGCACGTTGTCCATGAACGCCTCGGCGACTCCCGACAGGCAGTGCGTGAGGCCGGCGCCAGGCACCACGTTGACCACTCCGGTCGCGTCCGAGGTCCGCGAGACGCCGTCCGCCATGAACGACGCGCTCTGCTCGTCGGTCACGAGCACCGGGGTCACGCGCTCGGATCGGTCGAGCGCGTCGTACAGCTCGATGTTGTGCGTGCCGGGAATGCCAAAGGCGAGCCGCGCGCCGGCATCCTCCAGGGCTTTGACGACGAGGTCGGAACCGCGCAGCTTCATGGAGTCACTGCGGCAGCTCGGGCAGCCGGCCGCGAACGCGCTCGGCGACGCGGTCCGCCAGCGCCATGATGGTGATGTACGGATTGATTTCCGCGGATCCGGGGAAGAGGCTGGCGTCGGCGACGAACAGCCACGGCACGCCGTGCACGCCGCCCCACGCGTCGGTGACCGACGCGGCGGGGCCGTCACCCATGCGGCAGCCGCCCATGAGGTGCGCGCTCGACACGGAGACCTTGCCGGCCTTGAAGCCCTCGAGCGGGATCAGGTCGTCCAGCCGATCGCTGTCGCCGGCCTCGACGAAGAACGTCCGCCCCGCGGGCGCGTGCACGCGGCGGGCGCCCGACGCGAAAAAGATGCGCGCCGAGGCGCGCATCGCCTTGACGAGCGACGCGCGCACCGGCTCGGACAACCGATAGTCCACCACGGGCTCGCCGCGCCCGTTGACGGTGACGCGGTTCCCGGGCAGCGCGGCGTCGAGCGCGAGCACGAGGATCATCTGCAGCCGATCCATCGCGGACATCAACGCGCGCGGCTCGTCGCCAAAGCCCGCGAGGCTCTTCGCCGTGACGAACGGAAAGTACATGCAGGTCTCGAGGAGGAACCCCTCGGACTCCGCGAAATGGTCGGAGTAGTAGCTTTTCGGGTGGCCCGAGAAATTGGTGATGGGGTGGTCGTGCTGCCCGACCAGGATCAGCGCCGGATGACACGTGAAGTACCGGCCGAGCGCCTTGAGATCTCCCGCGAGCCCGGAACGCAGGAGGATCGCCGGACTGTTCACCGCCCCCGCCGCGACGATCACCGCCCGGGCGCGCACGCGGTACTCGCCGGGCTCCCACGCCGGCGGGTGGCCGATCGCCTCGCGTCTCACGGTCGCCCGCACCGTTCTCGCCGCCGGATCGATTCGGTCCACCGCGCAGTTGGTGACCACCGTGACGCCGTTTCGTTCCGCCTGCGGGAGCTGCACGCGGTGCGTGCCCATCTTGGCGCCGTTCGGGCATCCGAGGTTGCACAGACCGCTGCCGCGACACCCGTCGACGTTCACCGGAAACTGCTCGACCCGGTATCCGAGCGTGCGGCACGCCCCGGCGAACAGCCGGTTGTTGTCGTTGATGCACTCGTCCGGGAGCAGGTGCACGTGGTTCTCGGCGAAATACTTGCGCGACCGCCGCTGCAGGTCGTCGAAATCGAGGCCGCGGACGTTCCACTTGCGCAGCGTGCTCTCGCGAAGCGGGAGCGAGGTGCCCGTGTACACGACGGTCGATCCCCCGTAGGCGTGGCCGAAGGCGAGCGTCACGCTGCGGTCGCGCGTGAGCACGCCGCCGCCGTCGAAATACAGCCGCTCGGCCATCTCCAGCTCGCGGCCGGTATATTCCTCTTCCTTCAGCCGCGGGCCGCTCTCGAGCACGGCCACGCTCACGCCGTCGCGGCAGAGCGGCGACAGCGCCTTCGCCACGGTGCCGCCGCCGGCGCCCGACCCGATGATCGCGATATCCACCTGTTTATCGCGCATGGAACGGCGGGGCGCCGGCGCGCGCCGGGCGATAGCCGATCTCGGCCGCGGCCTCGGGACGCCCGTAATAGCCCATGAAGATCAGCGTCTTGACACCCCAGAACCCGTGCCTGAAAGGCGCGAGCGGCGAGTCGTGGAACCAGCGGAGGACGGCGTCCTGCTGCGCCCCGCGCAGCCGATCGAACGGGCGTCCGTAGCGCGCCGCGGGGAGCCATCGCAGGAGGTGCAGGAAGGCCGAGAGCTGGCGCCGGACCCGCGGCGGCCGCGCGGCCACCGCGCGCTCGACAATCGCGGCGACGCGCCGGCGTCCCGCCGCATCCAGATCGTGCAGCCCGGGCGCGATACGCTCGCCAACCGAGAGCAGGAACATCGTGTACATGACACGCGTGGCGGCTGATCATATCCCCGATTTGCGTGCCTCCGCACGGTCGTGCTACGGTGCCGAAACTGCTCTCATTTCCGGCAGCCTGATCATGGGTTGGCTCGCATTCGGGATCATTTACACGCTGTTGTACGTCGCGGCGAGCCTGGCGCTCGCGGATACCGGTGCGCTGTTCGCCTGGCTCCGTTTCGCGGCGCTGCTGCTGCCGCCGCTCCTGGGCATCGCCGTCATTGCGCGGCACCGCAGGCGCTGGTCGGGGTGCCAATGGCTGTTCTGGGCGGCGATCGCGCTGGGGCTCGCGACGGGTGCCATCGGCCACGTCGGCTGGTTCGTCGACGGCCTCCTGCTGCAGCGGGAAACGCCGTGGCTCGGCTGGCACGCCGTGTTCGTGCTGTTCGGAACCGCGGCGCCGCTGCTGGCGCTGCTCGCGCAGCCGCACCGTGGCGTCCGCGAGAAGGCGGCGCCCGCAATCGCCGTCGACATCGCGGGGATCGCGGTCCTCATCGGATTCCTCTACTCCTACGTGGTCACGGCGGAGGACCTGGTGGGGGGCGGCGCACCGTCGCGGGCATCCACCTTGTGGATCCTGGCGGTGCTTCAGCCCCTGGTGGTCTTCGCCGGCATGACCGCCGCCGCGGTGCTCGCCCGGCGCGACCCCTGGGGCGCGACGTATCGCCGGCTGGCACTCGGTCTGGGCGTCAACTTCATCGCGCTGATGCTCAGCAACGCCGGGATCGCCCAGGGGCTGTACCGCCCGGGGTCGGTCTACGACTTCATGTGGATCCTGCCGTTCATGTTCTACCCCTGGGCGGCCGCACACGCGCCGACGTCCGAGGGGGTGCCCCGCGAGGATGAGCCGACGGAGGTCGTGCCATCGCGCCCCTGGTTGATCCTGGCGGTCCTCGTGCTCATCCCGGCGATCGACTACACGCTGCGCGGCACCCTGCCGGGCGTGGTGACGGCGGGCACGCGCGATCTGGCGACGGCCGTGACGGTGGTGTCCGTGCTGCCGCTGCTGCTCGCGCGGCTGGCGGTCGAGCGGTCGCACCTGCGGCAGACCGACGACCGGCTGCGGCTGCTGGCTGCGGCGGTGGAGCAGGCGGACGAGCAGATCGCGATCCGCACGATCGACCGGACGTTCGTCTACGCCAACGACGCGTTCTGCCGCGCGCTCGGCTACAGCCGCGCGGAGCTTGCGACCCGCGACGCGGGCAGCCTGTTCGATCCGGCGTCGGCCAAGGCCATCGAGGTGGCACTGGCCGAATGCCGGAGCGGGCGCGCGTGGCGGGGCACCGTCGTGCGGCGCCGCTCCGACGGCACCACCTTCCCCGCGGCCGCGGCCGTGGTGCCCTTCGGCGACGAGCGAGGACGCACGACACACCTGCTCAGCGTCGAGCACGACGTCACCTCGGAGATGCAGCTCAGGGACCAGCTCATACACAGCGAGCGGCTCTCGGCGGTCGGGCAACTGGTCGCCGGCGTGGCGCACGAGCTGAACAACCCGCTCCAGTCGGTGATCGGTTACACCGAGCTGCTCCTCGACGGCGAGGAGCGCGAAGGCGCGCGCGCGGATCTCGACCAGGTCAAGCGCGAAGCGATGCGCGCCGCCCGCATCGTCCGCAACCTGCTGTCGTTCGTCAGGCGCGCGCCGGTCGAGCGCACCAACGAAGATCTGAATGCCGTCGTCCAGGCCGCTCTGGCGCTCCGGAGCTACGAGCTGGTCACCGCGAACATCACGATCGAGGAAGACTACGCGAGCGGGATGCCGCCGGTCTGGATCAGCCGCGAGGAGGTCCAGCAGGTCATTCTCAACCTGGTGCTGAATGCCGAGCAGGCGATGCTGCAGTGCCGGAACGCGGGCACGCTTCGCGTGAAGACGGGCGCCGCCGACGGGCTCGTGTGCGTCGAGGTGGCCGACGATGGTCCTGGCGTCCCGCCGGAACTGGCGCGGCGGATCTTCGAGCCGTTCTTTTCGACCAAGGAAGTCGGCGCGGGAACGGGCCTCGGCCTGTCGATCGGGCTGGGGATTGCCGCCTCGCACGGCGGCACGTTGGAACTGCTGCCCGAGGGACCGGGCGCCCACTTCGTGTTGAAGCTGCCTGTGCAACCGGTGCCCGACGCGGGCCAGGGTGATGCGGCCCGGGCCGCCGTCGCGACGGTGTTCCCGGGCTGAGGTCCCTGACGACCATGCGGCTGTTCGAAGCCCCGCCTTCATCGCGCGCCGCGCGGTGCGCCCTCGGTGTGCTGGTGGCGGCCGTCGCGACGCTCATCCGGCTCGTACTGGAGCCGGTGCTCCTCGACCAGGTTCCGTTCGCGTTTCACTTCGCCGCCGTCACGGCCGCCGCCTGGATCGCCGGCGTCCAGGGGGGCATCAGCGCGGTTCTGGCCAGCGCCGTACTCGTGGACTACGTCATCGTCCATCCGTTCCCCGAGTACTCCCCGGCGAATCATTTTTATGGCGAGCTGGTCTTCGTCGCGGTGGGTCTCGCGCTGGTCTGGCAGGTGGGGCGATGGCGCCGGGCCGAGCAGGCCGTGCGCGAGAGCGAGGCGAGGGCGCGCGCCATCAGCGAGTCGGCGAGGCGCGGCGAGGCGGAGATCGCCTCAATCTACGACTCTGCGCCGATCGGGCTGTGCATCTTCGATCGGCAGGGGCGGTTTCTTCGCATCAACAAACGGCTCGCGGAGATGAACGGCCCGCCGCCGGAGGCGCACATCGGCCGCACGTTCCGTGAAGTCGTTCCCGACATCGCGGACCAGGCGGAGCAGTTGCTGCGGAGGGTGCTGGAGACGGGCGAGCCCGCGATGAACGTGGAGATCCGCGGCGAGCTGCCGTCGCAGCCGGGAATCGTGCGGACCTGGTCGGAGCACTGGTTTCCGGTGCGGGACGAGACGGGCGCCATCGTCGGCGTGAACGTCGCGGTCGAGGAGGTCACCGAGCGGAAGCGCGTCGAGGAGGAGCTGCGGGAGGCCAACCAGGTGAAGGACGATTTCCTCGCCACGCTCTCCCACGAGCTGCGCACGCCGCTCAACGCGATTCTTGGGTGGGCGCAGATGCTGTCGCGCGGCGAACTGGACCAGCGCCTGACGCACCAGGCCATCGAGGCCATCTTCCGCAACGCCCAGGCGCAGAACCAGCTCGTGACGGACGTCCTCGACGTGTCCGGGATGATCTCGGGCAAGCTGCGCCTCGAGATCCAGGAGGTGGATGCCGTCGCCCTCCTGCGACAGGCGATCGAGTCCATGCAGCCGGCCGCGGACGCCAAGCGGCTGGAGCTGCGGATCGTCGCAGGCGTCGAACCGGCGATGATCTGGGCCGATCCGGGCCGCCTGCAACAGGTCATGTGGAACCTGCTGTCGAACGCCGTGAAATTCACCGAGCCCGGCGGGTGCATCACGGCGCGGATCGCGCGTGGCCCGTCCACGCTGGACATCACCGTGACGGATACCGGCATCGGGATCAGGCGCGACTTTCTCCCGCGCGTCTTCGACCGCTTCTCGCAGGCTGGCGGGTCCACCTCCCGGGAACAGAGCGGCCTGGGACTGGGGCTGTCAATCGTGCGGCACCTCGTCGAGCTTCACGGCGGAACGGTCTGCGCGATGAGCGAGGGGGAAGGGCGTGGCTCGACGTTCACCGTCACGCTGCCGGTCGGCGTCGCGCGGCCTCAGGGGTCCCCGGTCGCCTGAACAGCCCCTACCTGTGCTATCGTCCCCCCGCGGCCACACAACGACCTTGCGGGGGGGCGATGTCTGCAGCCGAACAATCTCTTCTCCAGATCTCGATCGAGCAACTGCTCGAAGGCGTGCAAATCATCGGCTTCGACTGGAAGTACCTGTACCTGAACGAGACTGCCGCGCGACACGGCGGCCAACCACGCGAAACCCTGGTGGGCAAGACGATGATGTCCGCCTATCCGGGGATCGAGCGGACCGAGCTGTTCGAAGTCCTGAAGCGCGTCATGAGGGGCCGCCGGTCGGAGCGGATGGTGAACGAGTTCGCCTATCCGAGCGGCGAGCGGCGCTGGTTCGAGCTGCTCATCGAGCCGGTGCCCGACGGCATCTGCGTCCTCTCGGTCGACGTCACCGCGCGGCGCGAGGCTGAGCTGAAGCTCCAGCAGGCCCAGAAGATGGAGGCCATCGGGCAGCTCGCCGGCGGGCTGGCGCACGACTTCAACAACATGCTCACCGCGATTCTGGGGTACGCGGAGCTGATCAGCGGGCAGATTGGACCGGACAAGCCGATCGGGCGAGACCTGCAGGAGATCGTGGTCGCGGGGCAGCGCGCCGCCGCGCTGACGAGGCAGCTCCTGACGTTCGTGCGGCGGCAGACGCCCAAGCCGGCCGCGCTCTCGCTGAACACCGTCGTCGAGACGCTCGAACCGATGCTGCGCCGCCTGATCAGCGAGAACATCAGCATCCGCCTGTCGATGGATCCCGCCACGCACGGCGTGTGGGGGGACTCGTCGCAGATCGAGCAGATCCTGATGAACCTGGTGTTGAACGCGCGCGACGCGATGCCGGACGGCGGCACCGTGACCATCTCCACGCGCAACGCGTCGCTCGACGAGGAGTACGTTTGTCATCACCCGGACGCGAAGCCGGGCGAGTACGCGGTGCTCGGCGTGGCGGATGACGGGGTCGGGATGACGCCGGACGTGCGCGATCGAGCCTTCGACCCGTTTTTCACGACGAAGGGGCAGCACGGCACCGGTCTTGGCCTTGCCGTCGTGCGCGACGTGGTCAACCAGCTCGGGGGGCACGTCCTGGTGTACAGCGAGGCGGGCCACGGGGCGGTGTTCAAGATTTACCTGCCGAAGACGGATCAAGCGGTGCCTTCCGCGCGTCCGGCGCGCCAGCAGATCTCGTCGCCGGTGGGGCACGAAACCATCCTGGTGGTCGAGGACGAGACCGCGCTGCGATCGTTCGCGTGCACCGTCCTCAGGCGTCATGGCTATCACGTTCTGGAGGCGGCGTCGGCCGAACTGGCGCTCGCGCTGGCCGCGAGCAAGCCGGGCGCCGTCGACCTGCTGCTGACCGACGTCGTGCTGCCGGGCATCGACGGGACGCAGCTCGCACGGCGGATCCGCTTCGACGGCTCCACGCCGCGCGTGGTGTTCATGTCGGGCTACGCGGAGCCGGTCGGGCCGGCGCTCCCCTTCGAGGCGGTTCTGCTGGAGAAGCCGTTCACCGCCCACGCGCTGCTGACGCGGGTCCGAGAGGTGCTCGGTGACGAGTGAGCGCCGGACGCCGGCCTGCGCGCGGACGCGCTAGGGCCTGACGACCGCGCCGCCTCTCTTCGCGTGGATGGAGTAGATCGCGCCGAGCGGCAGTGCCAGCTCCTCGCGCGTGCGTACCAGCCGGACCATCACGCGGTCCCCGGCAAGCCCCGCGAACTCCGCCTTCAGCACCTGGTTGTCCATCAGCTTCAAGGTGACCTGGGATCCCGGCGCCAGCCGGGCCGCGAACACGGCGACGAGATCCGGAATCGGAGCCGGATCGGTCACATGAACCGCCGCCTGCGGCGACGGCAGCAGTGGACACACGCAAGGGGCGAGTGTGAGCGCAAGCACAAGGGTCCACCCTGCCATGGGCACCTCCTGGAAAGGGTCATTTATTAAGACGCATGGTGGGGGAGGGAGGTGACAGGGGGGCCGTGACCTCTTGCGGCAGGCCGGGGCCGTGCGCCGCGTCCGGTCGCGATACGGATAATCCAGCCATATCAATATGGCATAATCGTATGTATGAAGAAGACCCTCCACATCGACGAGCACCTCTTGAAAGAGGCGAGGACGGCGTCGGGGGCCGGGACCGACACCGACACCGTTCGGCTTGGCCTCGAGGCGCTGGTCCGTCACGCGGCGTATGAGCGTCTTCGGGCCCTTCGCGGGTCGGAGCCGCGGGCACGCGGTACTCGACGCCGGCGCGAACGGGCTTCATCCGCGAGGCACCCGGCTGCATGATCGTTCTTGTCGACACCTCCGTCTGGATTGGCTTCCTGTCCAATCGAGCGCCGTACGCCGTCGAACTGGACTGGCTCTTGGGGCGCGAGGAAGTGAGCGGCCACGACTTCGTCTATGGAGAGCTGCTCATCGGCGGCAAGGGCGGGCGCAGGCAGATGCTGGCAGACTACGCCCAGATGCACCAGGCGCCCGTCGTGCTTCACGCGGATGTCGTCGCCTTCGTGCGGGATCGTCGACTGCACGGGCGCGGTATCGGCTGGATCGATGCGCACCTGCTGGCGTCCGCGCTGGTCGGCCGCTTGAAGTTGTGGACGGCCGATCGGCGATTGGCGACGGCGGCCGGGGAGTTCGGGGTCGGCTACGACTGAACCATCGCAGGCTTGCGCTTCGCATTTCGTTCGTCGGTGTTCGTCCTACAAGACTGCTTCTCTCTTGATCCGCCCGCAAACGATCAGCAGAATCATCGCGTTCGCCGCCTCCCCCACTAGATGAAGCTCGAGGCGCAGCGGCGCACCGCGTCGCCGCGCCGGAGGGTAGGATGACCCCGACCCGTTGTCTCACAGCCTTGCTGGCGATCGTAAACGCGGTGGCCCTCAGGCGCAGACAACGACAGGATCGCAGGCGGCGGGAACCGGGCGATCTTCCTGCTGAGGGAGCGAAGTGCGCGGTTATGGAGGATGCTCGAGGAGGCGATCGTCGTGCGCGACAACGCCGCTGATCGTGGCGCTGCGTGGGGCACGAAGCCACAGCGACCGAAGCCGTGGCACGTGCAATCGCCTGGCGGCTTGGCCTTGGGCCGGGAGACGAACCTCCGCCGCGGCTGATCGAGGCGGACGAGTCCAGAGTGCGGGAGGTGTCGGAGAACCGAAAGCGTTGCCTCGATGCGCTTCAGACAGCGCATGAGAACTGGTGGCGAAGTTTCAACGAGCGCAGGCAGTGTGAATGGAAAGGTGGAGAATCCTCGAGAACGTTATGGGCGTCAGCTTCGGCTGAGATGTCCGTGCCTAGAGTGAGGCAGCTCCGCGACGCACAGAAGTCTGGCGGTACCCAACCCGCGAATATCAGCAGCGTCAACCGTCGCTGAAACACGGTGCCGCCGGAAAGACCGACGAACGAAGACTGAGAACGAAACCCGGGACTCACCGTCGTGGGGACGGGAAGGGTTTGCTTACTTGACAAGTGACAGCCATATCAACGTTCGGGCTCACCCGCGGCTGCTCGGCGCCAGTCCGCAGCCGTCGGGTGCAGCCGGATGCTATGCCGTCCGTTTGTGCCGCGCCTTTGGGCGAGGCGCGACGCGAGCAAGCCTGGCGAGCGTGCGTAGCGCCTCATTGACCGCCTGGCTGTCTGGAAAAAGCTGAGCCACGTCCGGTTCGAGAAGCACCACGTTCGTACCCTTCGCATACCGCGCGGCCGTTACGCCCCGCACGGCGTTGGAGAAGTCGTACTCCGGGCGCATCGTGTCGGCATCAGCCGCCGATTTCCTTGCCTTAGTCGTTTTCATATTTCCGCCTCTCAGGGCCCGTGGCCAATCGGGCGCTGATGATCCGTGTCCGTGGCGACCGCTCGGCATACGAGACCACCACGATCCTCGAAGCGCGCGACATCCCGAGTACCAGGAAGCGCCGTTCGCCCTCGGAATGATCAGGATCCGGCATGTTCATGGCCAAGTTGTCGCCGAAGACGGTGGTCGCCTCGTCGAAGGAGACGCCGTGATCCTTGAGGTTCGAAGCTGCCTTCTTCGGATCCCATTCGAAGCTGTACGCCACGTCGCTATCTTATCGTCGTCTCGATCGTTCCGAGACGTGATCGGCCTAGACGTCAGATTTCAGCCGCGGCGGCGCACCGATCACCGGCCGCTGTCGGCTGCAAATCGTGTTAGCCCCGCTCGTTTTCGCTTTCGACGATCTGTTTGCCAGGACTCGATGCAGTGATCAAAGAATTTCATCGTGTTGAAATGCTTCGACTCAGTGCCTTTTGGAAACCTATGCTGGGTCAAGAGAGACAGACATTTCGCCCTAGGGTCGTCGCCGTCGGCTACAGGTGTCAGACTCGGTACGACGAACGCTTTCGGCCAGTTGACTGCCTTGAGATTAAGAGGCGGGAGATTCTTGAGGGGGACGGCATAGTCGATGAGGACGTGACCCACAGTGCCGTGGCCCCGCTCCACCAGAGCCTCGATCGCCAGCGTGGCGTGCGGAGTGGCATTTATGCCAATCCAATCGGCTGAATCGTACCACGCGGCGGCATCGGTCACCGCAGCCCCCATGACAGTGTTCGTGTCGTCATCGACGTAGAACATGCCCAGTGACAGAGATCCCCGAAACAGGATGCCCTGTGCCAGAGAATCTACCTCGAACTTTCGCAGCAACCGACAGAAATGCTCGACGTCCTCCAGCGTTGCAGCCCCGTCTGTCCTATATACGATGAGAACGGTGTCGTTGAAGGTGAATGTCGATACGACATCTTCGCCGATGTCGCCTCGAACCTCCTTGGCATTAGCCTTGCGCCGCAACAATCTCAGAACTCGATCGCGAGAATCAAGAAACTTCGATATCTCGGGATCTGAATAGCTCGACGCACCGAGTGCATCGAGGATCGTAATCAAACCCTGTTGTTGATCCATGCGTATTGCCAATCGATTCAGCGAGCTAGCGGCAGGCATCAGCCGCGGCGTGCACGCGCCCATCGCGCCGTCGGCCGCATGCCGTGTGAGGCCCCAGTCGATCAACTTGCCCGGCGTTTCGCCAAGAGTGCTCGGACGGCTGGAACGAGCTTGACCGGTATTTTCATCACGGTCGTCGTCGTTGACCGGTACGACGCTTCGTCCTCTGCCACAGCCTCGATGTCGGACTGCGCCTCGTAATGGTCGAGGACCCGTTGCACTCGTGCGTTGTTCCAACCTGGTGGGAATCGGTTCTGTTTCTTCATGGCTTCTTCCCTTGTGACGACTTCTGACGCCGCCGCAAGGCCTTCTGGGCCTTCTCGCCGAGTTCGTACGCCGTGATGACGAACACCGAGCCCGGCGTTGGATCCGGCACGTAGATCACTCGCAAGTACCGACCTGCCTCGGTTTGACCGAGCGCGATCCGTGATCCGTCACGACCAGCACGGTCCTCCATCGGCCGCGCCAGGACATCCTGCACTTCTTCCTCAACGACCGAGTGGCCGTAGATGTGGGGTTGACCCGTCGCTGGATCGATGTAGAACCGGACCGTCACTCAGGAGATTCTACGCTTGTGCCAGGGTTTCCGACATCTCGCAGCGATTGGATTTGAGGCCAACGCCCGGCATCAGCCGCGGCGGCGCTCATCATCGCACGCGTCGCCATCGGCTGCATTGATGGTATGGACTCCTCCCCGTTCATTCGCGGCATCATGTGCCGTGATGAAGGCTTGGGTTCAACAAGCTGAACGAAGAGGAGGCCGACATGGATGCTACGACGGTGGCGGTGGACTTGGCAAAGGATGTCTTTCAAGTG
>JACPDI010000059.1 GCA_016184105.1 Acidobacteriota bacterium | reverse complement strand
CTCGGCGGCCCGCGCCCGCTGCCGTCGCAGCCGGTGCGTCCCGGCCAGCCGAGCCAGCCCGGACAGCGACCGGGCATGCCCGGACAGCGTCCGGGGATGCCGTCGCGCCCCGGCTATCAGGGTTACCAGCGGCCGCCGGCGCGTCCCGCGGGTTCCCGCCCGCGTCCCGCGGCGCCGTCGGCGCCTGCGCCCCAGGCCGCGCCGCCGCCGCCGGTGACGCGCACGATCACGCTCGCCGAGGGCATGACGGTCAAGGATCTCGCCGACAAGCTTGACGTCAAGGCAAAGGACGTCCTGCGGAAGCTGCTCGAGCGCCGCATGATGATGACGATCAACTCGACGGTGGACGAGGAAACGGCGAAGCTCATCGCGCGCGACTTCGGCGCCGACGTGCAGATGCGCTCGTTCGAGGAGGAGATCCTCGAGGTCGAGCAGGAAGACACGAATCCGGAGGACGTGGTCACGCGCGCCCCGGTCGTGACCGTCATGGGGCACGTCGATCACGGCAAGACGACGCTGCTCGACGGGATCCGCGAGACGCGCGTCGCCGAGCGCGAGGCGGGCGGCATCACGCAGCACATCGGCGCGTACGCCGTACAGGTCGGAGACCGCAAGGTGGTCTTCCTCGACACGCCGGGCCACGAGGCGTTCACCATGATGCGCGCGCGCGGCGCGCGCGTCACCGACGTCGTCGTGCTGGTCGTCGCGGCCGACGACGGGGTCATGCCGCAGACGCGGGAGGCGATCGATCACGCCCGCGCCGCGGGCGTGCCCATCCTCGTCGCGATCAACAAGATCGACAAGCCGGAGGCGAACCCGGATCGCGTGAAGCGCGAGCTGGCGGACCTCGGGCTCGTCGCGGAAGACTGGGGCGGCCAGACGGTCACGGTGCCGGTTTCCGCGAAGAAGCGGCAGAACCTCGATGCCCTGCTCGAAATGGTCCTCCTCGTCACGGAGATGAGCGAGCTGAAGGCGAACCCGAAGAAGAACGCCATGGGCACGGTGCTCGAGGCGAAACTGGACAAAGGGCGCGGGCCGGTCGCGACGGTGCTGGTGCAGGACGGCACGCTGCACGTCGGCGACAACTTCCTGGCCGGCACGATCGTCGGCAAGGTGCGCGCGCTCATCGACGATCGCGGTCGTCCGGTGAAGCTGGCGCCCCCCTCGACGCCCGTTGAAGTCCTCGGGCTCTCGGGGCTGCCCACGCCGGGCGACACCTTCCAGGCGATCGCCGACACGGCCAAGGCGCGCCAGATCGCGACGTTCCGCCAGACGCAGGCCAAGGAACGGGCGCTCGGAAAGAGCGCGCGGCTCACGCTCGAAACGCTCCGGCAGCAGATTGCCGAGGGCGAGATGAAGGAGCTGCCGATCATCATCAAGGCCGACGTGCAGGGCTCGGCCGAGGTGCTCGCCGATACGCTGACGAAGCTCACCGACGACCGCGTGAAGGTGCGCATCATCCACAGCGGCGTGGGCGCGATCAACGAGTCGGACGTGCTGCTCGCCTCCGCGTCGAACGCGATCATCGTCGGCTTCAACGTGCGGCCCGACCGGAACGCGTCCGACGTGGCGGAGCGCGAGTCGGTGGACATCCGCCTGCACTCGGTCATCTACAACGTGACCGACGAGATGAAGAAGGCGATGGAAGGCCTGCTCGAGCCGACCTTCAAGGAGGCGCGCCTCGGCGTGGCCGACGTCCGCCAGACCTTCAAGGTGCCGAAGTTCGGCACGGTCGCCGGCTGCATGGTGGTGGACGGCCGCATCACCCGGTCGGGCGACGCGCAGGCGCGGCTGCTCCGCGATCATGTCGTCATCTGGGAGGGCAAGCTCGCCTCCCTCAAGCGCTTCAAGGACGACGTGTCCGAGGTGAAGACCGGCTTCGAGTGCGGCATCGCGCTCGAGCGGTTCAACGACGTGAAGGTGGGCGACCAGATCGAGGCGTTCGTGATGGAGCGCGTCGCGGCGACGGCCTGATATTCTGCCTTGACGGTAGGTCTTCTTACCCTCGAGCTGCACATCCCTCACGCGCAGTCGCTGAAGGACAAGCGCGTGGTGCTGCGCAGCGTGAAGGACCGGCTGAAGAAGTTCAACATCGCCGTCGCGGAGGTCGACCACCAGAACCTCTGGCAGCGTGCGACGCTCGGGGTTGTCACGATCGGCGAGTCCACCGAAGCGGTCGATCGCGCGCTCGCCGCGGTGGCCGACGAGGTCGAGCGCCTCGGGCCGGGCGTGATCACCGCAACGCACATGGAGTTTCTCACCTGATGGCGCAAGGCTCCCGTCCCGCGCGCGTGGGCGACGCGATCCGGCACGAACTGAGCGATCTCATCATGCGCCAGGTGAAGGACCCGGGCATCGGGTTCATCACGATCACGCACGTCAAGGTCACGCCCGACCTGCAGACCGCGCGCGCGTACTACACGACGATGGGCGACGACACGGCACGCGCCGAGACCGCCCGCGCGCTGGACCGCGCGACACCGTTCCTGCGCCGGCAGGTGGGCCAGCGGCTGCAGCTCCGCCGCGTGCCGGAGCTGGAATTCTTCTTCGACGAGAGCATCGAGCGCGGAGACCGGATCGAGCGCGCCATCCAGGACCTCCACCGGGAAGACAAGGACCAGGAATGAATGCCCTCGTCCCCCACCCCGTCGCGGCCATCCGCGACGAGATCCGACGGCGGCGGCGGTTCCTGATTTCCTCTCACGCACGCCCGGACGGAGACTCCATCGGCTCGCAGCTCGCGATGGCCTGCGCGCTGCGCGCCCTCGGCAAGGACGTGCGCATCGTCAACCGGGACGCGCCGCCGGAGCACTACTACGAATTCCCCGGCGTGGACGGGATCACGATCAGCGACCGGGTGGATCCGGCGTGGGGCGCCTTCGACGCCGAGATCATCATGGAGTGCGGAGACCTGAAGCGCACCGGCGTGGAGGGGCTCGGGCAGTCGTTCGTCATCAACATCGACCACCACGTCGGCAACACGAGCTTCGGCGCGATCAACTGGTTCGACGAGTCCGCATCGGCGTGCGGCGAGCTGGTGTTCCTGATCATCGAGGAGCTGGGTGTCGAGCTGACGCCGGAGATCGCGACGCACATCTACCTCGCCATCCTCACCGACACCGGGTCGTTCCACCACTCGAACATTACCCCCCGAACGTTCGAAATCTGCCGCAAGGTGACGGAAGCGGGCGTCAACCCGGCGTCGATGGCGCGGCGCGTGTTCGACAGCAACAGCCTCGGCAAGCTGAAACTGATCGGAAGCCTGCTCGACTCGATGGAGATGCACGATCACGGGCGGCTCGCCGCCATCTGCCTGACGCAGGAGATGCTGGACCGCGCCGACAGCACGCTGAACGACACCGAGGGGCTGATCAACCTTCCGCTCACCGCGCGCGAGATCCAGGCGGTGGTCTTCTTCAAATCGCTGGAGCCCGGTCTGGTCCGGGTCAGCATGCGCTCGAAGTACGACGTGGACGTGCGCGCCGTCGCGGTGCAGTACGGCGGCGGCGGCCACAAGAACGCCGCCGGGTTCAGCGTCGCGGGCCAGATCGCCGGCGTGCGCGAGCCGATCATCGAGAAGCTGCTGGCCGAGATCTGGCGCGCCGGAAAAAGGGGTCGGGAGCCTGTTTCCCCATGACTGCCCCGGGAAAAAGGCTCCCGACGCCTTTTTCCGGCGTCCTGGTCGTCGACAAACCGCAAGGGCCGACCTCGCACGACGTCGTCGCCGAGGCGCGGCGGGCGCTGGGAATCCGACGGGTCGGACACACCGGCACGCTTGACCCGCTGGCGACCGGCGTCCTGGCGCTGGTGATCGGACAGGCCACCCGGCTCGCGCAGTTCCTGACCGGTGGGACGAAAGGGTACGAGGCGGTCGTGCGGCTCGGCATCGCGACCGACACGTACGACGCGGCCGGAGAACCCGTCGGCGCCCCGGCGCCTGACGAAACGGTCCTGGCGATCACCGGCGAGGAAATCGCGGCCGTGGCCGGCCGGTTCATCGGCCGATTCGAGCAGACGCCGCCACCCTATTCCGCCAAGAAGATCGGCGGCGTGCCGGCGTACACCCTCGCCCGTCGCCGCGTGGAAGTTCGCGCGACGCCCGTGCCGGTGACCGTGCACGAACTGCAGGTGACGGGCCGTGAGGGGGCCAGGCTGTCGCTTCGCCTGGAGACCTCCGCGGGTTTCTACGTCCGATCGCTCGCGCACGACATCGGCCGGACACTCCGGTGCGGTGCCCACCTCGAATCGCTGCGCCGCTATCGCAGCGGCCCGTTTACGCTCGACCGGGCGATCACGCTGGACGCGCTGCGATCCGGCGGCGGTGCCGCCCTTGCACGGTTCGTCCCCCTGGAGGACCTCCTGCCGGAGCTGCCGGTCTTTGAGCTGTCGGAGGCGGGCACGCGGCGGGCGTGCCACGGCAACGCGCTCGGGCCGTCGGACGGGCGGTCACGCGAGGGGATGATCGCGCCGGAGGGGGCGCTCAGCCGCCTGTTTTCAGCCGACGGGCGCCTGGTGGCGCTGGCCCGGACCACCCCCGGCGGTTCTTTGCAGCCGGTGGTCGTTCTGAGCTAAAATGTTCTGTTACTTGGAGTAAACAACGGCGGTCTGGTACGGCAGCTGCCCTCTGGACCGCGCGTGGAGGACACGTGGCACTCAGCAAGGATCGCAAGACCGAGATTATCGGTTCGTACCGCACACACGACTCGGACACCGGCTCGCCGGAAGTCCAGGTCGCCATTCTCAGCGAACGCATCAATTACCTGACGGAGCACTTCAAGACGCACGCGAAGGACCACCACTCGCGTCGCGGCCTGTTGAAGCTGGTGGGCCAGCGCCGCCGCCTGCTCGACTACCTGAAGGGCAAGGACGCCGACCGCTACGGCGATTTGATCCGCCGTCTTGGCATCCGCAAGTAGCGGCACCCGGCGGGCGCCGCACCCGGTGCGGCCGTCCCGCCCTGCGCCTCCAGAGCATCTGAGGATTTATGCACACACGTGACGTGACAGTGGGCGGGCAGACGTTGTCGATCGAGACCGGCCGCCTGGCCAAACAGGCCGACGGCTCGGTTGTGGTGCGCCAGGGTGACACCATGGTGCTCGTGACAGCCTGCCATGCCGCCAACCCGCGCGAGGGGATCGATTTCCTCCCGCTGACGGTCGACTACCGCGAATACACCTATGCATCGGGCCGGATTCCTGGGGGCTTCTTCAAGCGCGAGGGAAAGCCGAGCGAGAAGGAAGTGCTCACGAGCCGCCTGATCGACCGGCCGCACCGCCCGCTGTTCCCCGCCGGCTGGCGCTACGAGACGCAGATCATCGCCCTCGTGCTCTCGGCCGACTCGGCCACCGATTCCGACGTGCTCGCGATCACGGGCGCATCCGCCGCGGTCGCGCTTTCCGAGATCCCGTTCCAGAAGACGATCGCCGGCGTGCGCGTCGGCCTGATCGACGGCGCGTACACGATCAATCCCACGTACGAGCAGCGGAAGCAGAGCCGCCTCGACCTGGTCGTCGCCGGCAGCCGGGACGCGATCGTCATGGTCGAAGCGGGCGCGAAGGAAGTGACCGAGGAAGAGATGGTGCGCGCCCTTGAAGCGGCGCACGCGGCCATCCGCGAGATCGTCGCCGCCATCGACGCGCTCGCGCGCGACGCGGGCAAGCGCAAGATCGAGATCCCGAAGAAGGAGATCGGCGCCGACTTCTATCGCGAGGTGGAGGAGCGCGTCTACGGCCCGCTGACCGAGGCGATGCGGATCCGCGACAAGCTGGAGAACTACGGCACGGTCGACAAGGTCCTCGAGGAGCTGATCGCCAGCCTGCCCGACGAGGAACTGGAGCGCCGCACCGAGGCGAAGGCGATCTTCAAGGAGCTCAAGGAAAAGGTGATGCGCGAAGAGATCCTCGAGCGCGGAAGGCGCCTCGACGGCCGCGCGTTCGACGAGATCCGCCCCATCGCCATCGAGGTCGGCGTGCTGCCGCGCGTCCACGGGTCGGCCGTGTTCACGCGAGGCGAGACGCAGGCGCTCGTCACCGCCACGCTTGGCACCGCCGAGGACCAGCAGAAGATCGAGATGGTGGACGGCGAGATGTACAAGCGCTTCATGCTCCACTACAACTTCCCGCCGTTCTCGGTCGGCGAGGTCGCGTTCCTGCGCGGCCCCGGCCGCCGCGAAGTGGGTCACGGCGCGCTCGCCGAGCGCGCGCTCGCGCCGATGATTCCGGCCGAGGACCAGTTCCCCTACACCATCCGCGTGGTCTCGGACATCCTCGAGTCGAACGGGTCGTCGTCGATGGCGTCGGTGTGCGGCGGGTCGCTGGCCATGATGGACGCGGGCGTCCCGCTGAAGGCGCCGGTCGCGGGCGTGGCCATGGGGCTGGTGATGGACGAGAAGACGGGCAAGTACGCCGTCCTGACCGACATCGCCGGGGCCGAGGACCACTACGGCGACATGGACTTCAAGGTGACGGGCACCGCCGGGGGCATCACGGCGCTGCAGATGGACATCAAGGTCGCGGGTATCACCACCGCGATCATGCGCGAGGCGCTGGAGCAGGCGCGCCAGGGACGGCTGTTCATCCTCGACAAGATGAACACCACGCTCAGCACGAACCGCAGCGACGTCTCGACCTACGCGCCGCGCATCGTGACGATCCGCATCCCCGTGGACAAGATCCGCGACGTCATCGGGCCGGGCGGCAAGATGATCCGCAGCATCATCGAGCGCACGGGCGTGAAGATCGACGTC
Source organism: Acidobacteriota bacterium (assembly GCA_016184105.1). NCBI lineage: Bacteria > Pseudomonadati > Acidobacteriota > Acidobacteriota bacterium. The sequence continues at coordinate 9,490 of JACPDI010000059.1, read as the reverse complement.
GAGGACGACGGCCGCGTGAACGTGGCGTCGGCCGACGAGGCCTCGTCTGCCAAGGCCATCGCGATCATCCAGGAGCTGACCGCGACACCCGAGCTCAATAAGACCTACATGGGCAACGTCCAGCGGATCACCGACTTCGGCGCGTTCGTCGAGATCATGCCGGGGGTCGATGGGCTCCTTCACGTCTCGGAGATCGCGCACTATCGCGTCAAGGACGTGCGCGACGAGCTGAAGGAGGGGGACCAGCTGCTGGTGAAGGTCATCAACATCGACCCCTCCGGCAAGGTGCGTTTGAGCCGCAAGGCGCTCATCGAAAGGCCCGAGGGCATGCCGCCGGAGCCCGAGGGGGGCGGCGAACACCGCCGTGAGGGAGGCCACGGCGAGCGGCGCGGCCCGCGCGGCCCGCGCCGGGAGCACGCACGGAAGTAGAAAGCGGAATCAGGACCAGCGGCCGGGAGGCCGGAGGTCCTGACACGTCACGGCGGGCCGGGGGACAAAATCCTCCGGCCCGTTTCATTTTTGGCCTGGGCCTTCCGCCCTTGGCCTTATTCCTGAGTCGGTTACAACCGACCCGCCGTTTGCATCGTCCTATAATGGAGGGTATCGGCATGGCCAACCGCAGACGCGTCCTCGCGTGGATTGCCCTGCTCGGCGGCTCGGCCGTTCTGCTGGCCGGTGCGCGTTCGTCCGCCCAGGATCAGGCGCCCAGCCGCCGCGACTTCAACGTCACGGCGCGCAGGTACTCCTTTGCTCCCAGCCGCATCGAAGTTCGCGAGGGGGACATCGTCCGCCTCACCGTTGCCGCCGAGGACATCGCGCACAGCTTCACCGTCGACGAGTACCGCATCGCCAAGCGGGCGGCACCGGGACAGCCGGTCACCTTCGAGTTCCGCGCGGATCGGCGCGGCACCTTCCGCATCTACTGCAACCTGCAGCAGGATGACGGGTGCAGAAACATGCACGGCGAGTTGGTAGTCCAGTAGCCTTTTGGTTTTTGCCTTTTGCCTCGTGCCATTCAACGGGCCGCGGTTTTCGCGGCTTCGATCCTCTCTTCGACGGGCGGGTGCGTGTAGAAGATCAGGCGCGCGATGGCGCCGGGGCGGGATTCCGCGAGGTTCTGCGCGCCGAGGCGCCGCATCGCCGACATGAACGCGGCCGGCCGCCGCGTCAGTCCCACGGCAAACCGGTCGGCGCGTCGTTCATTGCAGCGCGAGAGGGCGTTGACGAACGGCACGGCGGCCACCGAGACGATGCCGGCGCCGAACAGGTGCAGGGGAAGCGCCGCGAGGTCCTGCGGGCCGTAGAAGCCGAGCACCGGGCCGATAAGGCGGCGGGTGAAATCCGCGCACCAGGCGGCCATCAGGGCGATCGCCGCTTCAACAGCGATGGCTTTCCAGAGATCGCGGTGCACGTGGTGCGCAAGTTCATGCGCGAGGATCACTTCGATCTCGTCTTCGGAGTATTCCGCGAGCAGGGTGTCCGACAGGAGGATGCGGCGGGTGCTCCCGAGGCCGACGAGCGCCGCGTTGGCCTTGCGTGTCTTCTCCCCCAGCCCCCACACGTACACCCCCAGCGCCTCGACGCCCTGCGCGCGCGCGAGCGCGATCAGGCGCCAGGCCAACTCGGGGCGGTCCAGCGGTTCGAGGCGATAGAAGATCGGCAACACGACGGTCGGCAGGATGTTGGTGAGGACGATCGCGGCGGCGGTCGCCAGAATTGCGGCGGCCACCCACCACCACCGCGGTGTCAGGTGGATCGCCGTGTAGACGGCGACGGCCGCGACGATCGTGAATGCCAGTCCGATCGCGGCCGCCTTGGCGTGATCGCGGCACCAATCGCGGAACGCCTCGCGCGAGAGCCCGTAGCGGTGCTCGAGCGTGTAGCCGCGATACGTGGCCAGCGGAAAGCCGAGAACCTCCTCGAGCGCGAAGAGGACCGATACGAAGAGGACGCAGGCGATGAGATAGCCCGGCAAGCCGTCCGCCGGCGAGCCACCGAGCGATTCCGCCCAGTCGCGCAGCGCGATCGACGCGCCGGAGATGACGAGAGCGGCCAGCAGCGCCGCCGTCAGCAGGAGCGACAGGATCGTCGCGCGGCGGCGCTGGCGGTGGTACCGCGAGGCTCTGTCTTCGTTCAATTGAGCTGAAGCGAGATCAGCTTCGACACGCCGGGCTCTTCCATCGTGACGCCGTAGAGCCGGTTGGCGATCTCCATGGTCTTGCGGTTGTGGGTGATCAGGATGAACTGCGTCAAATCCTGCATCCCCTTCAGCATCTCGACGAACCGGCCGATGTTGGCATCGTCGAGCGGCGCGTCGATCTCGTCGAGCAGGCAGAACGGGCTGGGCCGGAACTTGAAGATGGCGAACATCAGCGCCATGGCCGTCAGCGCCTTCTCGCCGCCCGAGAGCAGCTGCACGCTCTGGAGGCGCTTGCCGGGGGGCTGCGCGATGATGTCGAGCCCGCTTTCGAGCTCGTCCGCCTCGTCGATCAGCACGAGCCCGGCGCGGCCGCCGCCGAACATCGTGGTGAAGGTCTGCTCGAAGTTCGCGTTGATGGCGTCGAACGCTTCCTGGAAGCGTTCCTTCGTCGTCTTCTCGATGCGGCGGATCGCCTCGTTGGTGGCGCTGATCGAGTCCACGAGGTCTTTCCGCTGCGCCGTCAGGAACGTGTGGCGGCTCTCCAGCTCGTCGAACTGATCGATCGCCAGGATGTTCACCGGGCCGAGCCGCTCGATCTTGGCTTTCAGCTGCGCGATCGCCTGTTCGACCGTCAGCGCCGCCGGCGCGCCCTGGCGCGCCGAAGCGACCTCCTGCTCCGCGGTCGCGAAGGCGGCCGCGTCCCCTTCCTCCTCGCGCTCCTCTTCTGTCGGCACGTCCTCGGCGAGCGTGACCGCGGCGATCTCACCCTCCGCCTCGAGCTGCGCGACTTCGGCGGCGACCTCCTCGATCGTGGCCTGGACGACCTCGAGGCAGCTCTCCGCGAGGTGCGCCAGGTCCCCTTCGGCGGTGGCCCGGGCGATCTCGTGGCGGCTCACCTCATCGCGGATGGCGTCGACGGTGCGGCGTGCCTCACGGATCTGCGCGTCCATCGCATCGTATTCAATCCGCAGCGTGTTGGAGCGATCGTCGGCCGCGCGGACGTCTTCCCTGAGCTGATCGAACGTCCTCAGGCTCTCGTCGAGCCGCTGCTCCGCCTCCACGATTGAGGCCTGCAGCTGGGTACGGCGCTCCTCGGCGCGGCGGCGTTCGTCGGCGCGCGCGGTGATGCGCTCCTCGAGCTCGCGTCCAGCCTCCTCGAGCCGCCGGACTTCGGCGCCAATCGCGGTGGCACGCTCCACGAGCGTCGCGTGCGCCGCCTTCGCCTCCGCCACCTGGCGCGACTGGCGCTCGAGCGCCTCGCGCGCGTCGAGCAGCCGGCGCTGCGCCACGGAAAACCGTTCGTCCGCCGCGCGCTGCTCGTCCTCGAGCCTCACGATCGACGCGCGCGCCTCGGCCTGCCGCGCCTCCAGGCTGTCCCGCTCCTCCTCGGCGCGGCGCCGGTCCACACCCACCTGTTCCTGCTTCCGCGCGACCCGCTCGGCCTCCTCGGCGGCGCGCTGCAGCTGCAGGTCGGACCCGACGAGGACCTTCTCCTGCCGGTGCTGCTCGTCGGTGAGCGCGGCGATCGCGGCATCGCCCGCAGCGATGCGCATTTCGACCGCGGCGAGCTGCTCGCGGACGCGCGCCAGCATCGCGCGGTCGGACTCGATCGTGCCGCGCAGGTCCTTGATCTCCGCCTTGGTCGCCAGGATGCCCCGCGCCTCGGCTTTCACGCCCCCCTCGATCACGAAGCCGCGATGCGCCACGTCGCCCGAAGCGGTCACCACCGGGCGCGCGGTGAACGCCGAGGCTTCGATCGCCGCGTCGAGCGTCTCGGCAAGCCATGCCTCGCCCACCGCCGCGCGGATGGCGGGGGCGTATTCGCCGGTCGCACGAAGCACCGACCAGATCGACCTGGCGCCGGACGGCGCCCGTTCGGCCGAATCGGCCACGGCCGGCACCGTGCCGCCAGCCACCACGAATCCGCACCGGCCCGCGTCCTGCTCGAGGATCAGCGCCAAGCCCGTGCGCGCCGCATCATGCGATTCGACGACGACGTGCTGCAGCAGCTCGCCGAGACACGCTTCGACGGCGCGCTCGTAGCCGCGCTCCACCTCGAGATGGTCCGCCACCGCGCCGCGCTGCGCCACGCGGGACGTCGCGTCGGACAGCACGAGCCGCGCCGCGTCCCCGTATTCCACGTGCGCGGCGTCGCTTTCCTCGAGCGAGCGGAGCCGCGCCTCCCGGCCGGCCAGCTCGTTTTCGCGGCTGCGGAAGTCCGCGGCCAGCCGTTCACGCTCGCCGCGCGCGGCGGCCAGGCCGAACTCGGCGGCGGCCCGCGCGACCTTGTTCTCCTCGAGCGCCGAGCGGCCGCGCGCCAGCGCGTCCTCCGCCTCCGCCCGCGCGCGATCGGCGCGCTCGGCTTCCACGCGCAGGTCGCGTCCCTCGATCTCCAGGCGCGACAGCAGCTCGATCGCGCGGCCGCGCGCGGCCGCCGCGTTCTCCACCGCGTGACGAAGCGCGGTGGCGGCGTTCATCGCGGAGAAGATCTCGCTGCGCGACGCCTCGACGTCGCTCTCGAGCCCCTCGATCGTGCGGTACGCCTCCTGGTAGGCGGCCTCTTCATGTTCCAGCGCCGCCGTGGCGTCCTCCCGCTCCGCCTCGGCACGCGCCGCCGCCTGTCGCCGGTCCTCCAGCTCCACGCGCGCCGGCTCGCGCCGCGCTTCGAGCGCCGACAGTTCCACGCCCAGCCCCGCGATGCTCGCGGTCAGCGCCCCCACCTGCTGGCGCTCGAACGCGGCCTGCTGCTGCAGGCGTCCGATCTCCAGCTCGCGCGCGTGCGCGGCCTCGCGCGCGGCTGTCGCGCGGCTGTCGGCTTCCGCAAGGTCGATGCGAATCCGTTCGAGCGTCGCTTCGACCTCCGCCAGGCGCGCGGCCGCCGCGGTTTCACGCTCCCGCGCGTCGGCAAGCCTCGCGCGCGCCGAGTCGATCGCGGCCGCGAGACCCCGGTACCTCGTCGCAAACTGTACCTTCTCCCACCGCCGCAGCTCCTCGCGCAGGCGCTTGTAACGGCGCGCCTTTGCCGCTTGCCTCTTCAGCGCGGCACGCTGCTTCTCGACCTCGAAAATGATGTCTTCGACGCGCGTGAGGTTCTGCTGCGCCGCTTCGAGCTTCAGCTCCGCGGTCCTGCGGCGTGTCTTGAACTTGGTGACGCCGGCGGCCTCTTCGATCAGCTGCCGCCGGTCGGTGGGTTTTCCCGTCAGGATCTGCCCGATCTTCCCCTGCTCGATGACGGCGTACGCCTTGACGCCGACGCCGGCATCCATCAGCAGGTCGTGGATGTCGCGCAGGCGGCAGACCTCGCCGTCGATGAGGTACTCGCTCTCGCCGGATCGATAGAGGCGGCGCCCGATCTCGACGTCCCGCACGAACAACGGTTCGTCGAGGCTGAACTCCGGAGGAATAGGTCGCGGCTCCTCGTCGAGGAGGACCGCGTTCGGCTCGGCCGCCTGCGGCGTCACCGCAGGCGAGGGAGCGATCGCCCTCGCTCCGGAACCCGATCCGCCCGGGCTCGACGCGGGCACCTTCGCGAGCCGCAGGCGCACTTCCGCCGCCGCCGTCGGCTTGCGAGCGTCGCTGCCGCCGAAGATCACGTCTTCCATGCGGTCGCCGCGCAGACTCTTGGCGCTCTGCTCGCCAAGCACCCACGTGATGGCATCAACGACGTTGCTCTTCCCGCACCCGTTCGGCCCGACAATGGCGGTCACGCCATCGTCGAAGGCCAGCTCGGCGCGGTCGGGGAAACTCTTGAAACCGGCAATCTCCAGCCGTTGCAGTCGCATAGTGGTGTCGATACAGGCCAGGCTGTGCCCGGTACTTGCGCGCACACCTCGCCCCCAAGCGGCTGGGATCGCTTCAGGACGGTTGAGGTTAACTGATGTTCCCGGTGGGGAACGGCGACAAGACCGGCGGGCGCTCCTTCCCGTCCACTCAGGCGGGGCCCCGGAAGCGCCAGACGGTCGTCAGTGTAGCAGGGCCAATCTGTAGGGGCAAGACGAAACTCGCACCCCACCAATAGGGTTCAGGATTCAACCCTAAACCCTATTTCGCTGCTGCGCGCGCGCGCGCCATCGCGGTCAGCCGCTCGGCCTCGCTGAAGAGCCCGAGCGCCACCTGGGCCTGGGGATCGCGCGCGATCAGATTGCGTCGCGCCTCTTCGATCCCGAACAGCGCCAGGTCGATCTGGTACTTGATCATCGCGCGGATGAACTCGACGTCCTTCGTGAAGGCCCCTTCGTCCACCTTGACGCGGTCGTCCTTCAGGAACTGCCTGAACTCGGCGACCATCTCGTCGGTCACGACGAAACCGCGCCGCACGGTGCGGCGGTTCTGCGCGTTGGCCGGCGCGACGATGCGCGTATCCCCTTCCGCCGTGAACCGCTCGGCGAAGTTCTCGAACATCTGCCGCGCGTAGAGCGAGCGGCTGAGGCGGGTCGGATTGAATCCTTCGACCGGACCGGCAATGTGCTTGTCGGGCTCGATGCCGCCGCCGCTGTACACCTTGCGTCCCGCGTCGGTGTACCGCAGGTCCGCGGCCTGGCGCGGGCGCTCCCCTTCCGGTTGATCGCGCAGCGTGTAGGTCAGGTACTCGTCGAACGCATGGTCCCAGGGCCGCTGGATCAACCGGCCGCTCGGCGTGAAATAGCGCCCGGTGGTCAGCGCGAGCCCCGCGTTCATGCTGATGCGATACACCGACTGCACGAGCGCCTTGCCGAACGTGGTCTCCCCGACGATGACCGCGCGATCGTGATCCTGCAATGCGCCGCTGACGATCTCCGACGCGCTCGCCGTGTTGCGGTTGACGAGCACGACCACAGGCAGGTCCGTGTACTGGCTCGCCTCGGTGGCCCGGTAGTCCACCGACGCGTTCTGCACGCGGCCGCGCGTGTACACGATCATCTGGCCGCGCGGAAGAAAGCGGTTCGCGACGCGGATCGCCTGGTCGAGCGGCCCGCCCGGGTTGTCCCGGAGGTCCAGCACGAGGCGCTTCATGCCCTGCGCGCTCAGCGCTTCGAGCGCGCGCCCCAGCTCGTCGTCCGATGTTTCCGAGAAGTCCCTCAGACGGATGTAACCGGTGTCCTGGTCCACCATGAAGACACCGAGTACCGTCGGAATCGAGATCTCGTCGCGCTGGACCGCGAGATCGATCAGCCCCTCGAATCCCTGTCGCTTGAGCGAGATGTTGACCGACGTGCCCTTCGGCCCGCGCAGCTTGCGCACGGCCTGCTCGGTCGTCCACCCCTTCGTGTCCTGCCCTTCGATGCGGGAAATGACGTCGCCGCGCCGGATGCCCTTCTTGTACGCGGGAGAGCCCTCGAACAGCGACATCACCGTGATGTCACCATCGATGACGACGATGCTGATGCCGAGGCCGTAGTAGCGCCCTTCCTGGCGCTCGCGCAACTGCGCGTAGGTCCGCGGATCCATGAAGCTCGAATGCGGGTCGAGCGTTTTCAGCATGCCGTCGATCGCCGAGTACACCAGCCGATCGGAGGGCAGCTTCTCGACGTAGTTCGCCTGGATCTCGGACAGCGCGGTGGTGAAGAGGGAGTACTTTTCCGCGACCCGGTCCTGCCGCGCCAGCGCGTTGCTGCCGAAGAGCCCGCCTGCCAGGGCGCCCACCAGGATCGCCGTCACCAGAGCCGGAAGGAACCGCGAATTCCGCATAGTCTCTCGATGGTAGCAGACAAGCTTCGCCGGATCTATAATGCGGATCAGCCACTTACGGGCATTTCCTGGAGACCGGCCAGATGTTTGGTTCGATCGGCGTTCCGGAACTCATCATTATTTTGACGATCGCCCTGATCATCTTTGGCCCCCGCAAGTTGCCGGAGCTGGGACGGTCGCTGGGACGCAGCCTGGCCGAGTTCAAACGCGCGTCGAACGAGCTGCGCGCCACGCTGGACGAGGAAATCCGCGCCGATGAACAGCGGCAACAGGAGCCCGCGCAGCCGGCAACGCCCTCGACGCCGGTGGCGCCCGAGCCTCCCCCGGCGGCTCCGCCGCCCGCTGAGGGCAGCGTTCCGCGCACACCTTCCGCCTGATGGCGGTCTCCGCACTGCCGCCCCCCCGCCGGACCGACGACGCCTACGTCGAGCCGTACGGCGATGAGCCGGAAGACTCCGCGTCGAAGATGTCGTTCCTGGAACATCTCGACGAGCTGCGGAAACGGCTGATCGTTTCCGTTTCGGCGATCGCGGGTGGATTCTTCATCTGCCTCTTCTTCATCGACCGCATCTTCGCGTTCATCATGGTGCCGCTGCAGCAGGCGCTGCCGAAGGGGGGCAAGTTCATCTACACCGAACCGACCGAAGCGTTCATGATCCAGATCAAGGGGGCGGCGCTCGTCGGCCTGATCGTGGCCGCGCCCGTGGTGTTGTGGCAGCTCTGGCTGTTCATCGCCCCCGGGCTCTACGCGAACGAAAAACGATTCGCGATCCCGTTCGTCTTCATGACGACGTTCTTCTTCGTCGGCGGCGCGCTCTTCTCGCATTTCGTCGCGTTCCCCTGGTCGTGGGTGTTCTTCGCCAGCTTCACGACGAATTACATGGACTTCCTGCCGAAGATCGGCCCGGTGTTTTCGCTCTACGCAAAGATGATGCTGGCCTTTGGCGTGATCTTCCAGATGCCCACGCTCGTCTTCTTCCTCGCGCGGTTCGGCCTGGTGACCGCGCGGCTCCTCATTCGGTATTTCAAGTACGCGTTCCTCGTGATCTTCATCATCGCCGCGGTGCTCAGCCCGGGAACTGACGTCGTCTCGCAGCTGATGATGGCGGTACCGATGTTGCTCCTGTATCTCATCAGCATCGTCGTCGCGTGGGCGTTCGGCAAACGGAAGCCGCGCGAAGCCGAGGCCTGAGGGGGCCCTCGAACTATCCCATCCGTTGCGCCTTCGGCAGTGGAAACCTCGGAGTCTCGCGTTCTCGCGTGTTCTGCGCCTTCTGCGGTTGAGAAGGCATGAAATTGACGTGTCATGTCCGCAGTCGTACTATGTGAAATACAGATGAGTTATCGCAGAGAGGCTTCAAATATGCGCAAAGTATTGGCCGGTCTGACCCTGCTGTTGACCGTTCTGGCCGGACCAGTCTTCGCTCAGACGACCCAGGCTCCCTCGACCGCCGAACCGCCGCAGAGGCGGCCGGCGGCGGCGACGAATCTGGGGGACACGGGGTTGTGGGTTGTCCCGACCGGCGAAGTGCTGCCGGCGCGGAAGTGGTCGGTGAGCCTGTATCGGTCGAATGTCGACTACGAGCAGGGGTTCACCGACGTGTCGGTCTGGCCGGTGACGCTGGGGGTGGGGCTGGGAGCCCGGGCGGAGCTGTTCGCGTCGGTGCGGTCGGTGGTGCGGAT
>JACPDI010000058.1 GCA_016184105.1 Acidobacteriota bacterium | reverse complement strand
GGCGATGCGCCTCGGTGCCCGCCCCGGGTAGACCGGTCGGCGCGGTCCCCGCTCGACAGCTGGGCCGACGTGTGTCTGCTCGACGCGCGTGCCCGCGTCGGCGACCTCTTCACGTGCGATTCGGCCGCTCCACACTGCCTCTCGCCACCATTCGATCCCTGACACGGGTCACACGCTTCACGCGGAGGCTTTCATAGACTCTTATCTACACGTCATGAATAATGCGGGCTAGGCGGTCGCCTTGCGGGCGGCGGCTTGCTCGCCGTCCGCTTCGTCGAGGCTTTGCGGCGTCCAGCCATCGAGCAGCGTCGACGCGCGGCCCAGGTGCTGCTGCAGCTCGTAGAGCAGATGCTGCTGATCGGCGCACCACTTCTCGGTGGTCTGCAGCCGCGCCGAGAGGCGCTCTTTCTGGGCGGCCCAGTCGCGGCGCTCTTTCTCGTGCCCGCCGATCTTCTGTTCGGCGGCGGCCACCATGGCCATCGCGGCTTCGAGTTCGGCCTCCTGGCGCTGCCGGTCCTCGAGCAGGCCGTCCATCTTGCCGGTCATCTCCTCGATGCGCTTCGCCAGGCGCTGCTCATTGTCGCGAACCGCGGCGAGATCGTGCGCCGCCTTGGCGGAGAGCTCCCCCGCCTTCTTCGCGGCCTCCTGCAGCGCGCGCTGCCCGGCTTCAAGCTCCTTCACCCGCGCCGCGGCTGCGCGCTCCCGCTCTTGAATCGTCCTGGCCTCCTGCTGGATCTGGTCGACACGGCTGCCGGCCTGTCTCGCGGCGGCTTCGGCCTGCGCCGCGCGCGTCTCGAGATCCTTCACCTTCGGCTCGAACTCCTTCGCGCGGGCCTCCGCCTGCCTGGCGCTTTCCTGCAGCGCGGCGCGTTCCTTCACCCACGCCGCCTGCTCCTGCGCGTACTTCCCCGCGAGCAGCCGTTCGGCCTCGCGGGCGTTGCTGATCTGCTGCCCGGCCGTCGTCGCGCTCTTCTGGACCTGGCCGACCCTGGCTTCGAGCGCTTGCCGTTCGGCGTCCCACTTCGCGCGTGCCGCCTCGAGCTCTTCGACAAGCTCCTTGCGGACCGCCTCGCTGGACCGCAGCGCGGTCTTCAACATCTGCAGCGTCTGCTGGTGATCCATGGGCTCCTCCGCGGCGGCAGGTTCTGGCGCGGTGCGCGGCGCGGGACCGACACTCGGTGGTTCGGGCACAGCCGGCTCCACGGCGGGCTGTGGCTGCACCAGATCGAAGGCGGGCATCTCGTTATCGAGCTTCACGCTGGCGCGATATCTCACCTGCCCGGCGGCGAGCGCCGCATCGACTTTCGTGATGCGGCCGCCTGCCAGGTAATTCGCTCCCGCGATCGACACGTTCAGGCAGATGCCGGCGCCGGGCGTGAGGCGAACGTCGGATTCGACGACCAGCTCCTGTCTGGAAATCTCGATGACGCTGACCTCGGGTCCCGCCAGGATGCTGGCGCGCAGGGCAACACTGGCGCTTCGCGCGTGGCGTGGCTCGGGTGAGGGCGGGTTCCGCTTCTCTGACATCGTTGGGACCAGACTTGCAGGGGCGCTTCCGCCGTTGCAACGGATGCGCCAGAGAGCGCCCGCGCGATGCTCCCGTCCATCCGCCTTCAACACAATCACTTACGGGACATTTGCGAGGCCCGGCCGCGAGGCAGGCCGACAACGCCTGTCAACGCTGTCGCGGTTCTTACGAAATGGGCGGCGTGTCGGCGTTTGTCCTACAGACACACTGACGCCCTCCGGCCGCCGTTCATGGGGCGCGGCGGAGGCTGTCAGGGGAGGCGGGAGGCCCGGGTCGTCACGAGCCCCGCCTTTTCGAGCAGGACGACGAGCTCCGCCAGCTCCTCGCGGTTCGTTCGCGGGCCGCGGTAGGGGTGGGGCGGCTGGAGCGAGCCGTCACCGAAGTACTCGTTGAACATGTACTCGCTGAACCGCTGAGTCTCGAGAATCTGGGCGATGTCCTCGAGCGTGCGGCGCCCATCGAACAGGTTGAACAACTCGCTCGCGGAAGGGTCCCCTTGTGGCAGGCGCTCGAGCAACGTGATGGTGCGCTCGGCCGACTGCGGATCGAGGCGGTCCGTGACGTTGTTGCGCCACGTGGCGCTCAGATAGCGCCCCGTTCGTCGCGGGACGAGCGCGCTTCCCTCCATGATGGCAGCGCGTCGAGGGACCGGCAGCCGGGCGATCGTCCGGTCGATTGCCGCACGCTCGTCGGCGAACAGGCCGTCCGCAATCCGCGCGATCGCCTCGCGCCGTGACGGGTCGAGCGCGGCGGAAGACACCACGCTGTCGCGCTCGAGGTTCAGCAGCGAGCGCAGTCGCGCCCGTGCCCGTTCCGCCTGGGGCTCGTCGAGCGCCTGCGTCAGGGCGCGGCTCGACTCCTGTGCGATCCGTGTCCGGCCGCCGCTGGCGACCCGCTCCGCCAGACGGTCCACGTCCGCGCCCCGGGCATCCGCAAGAAGGCGCATCGCGCCGAACGCGATCAAGCCAACGCGTTTCATCTCGGTTGGATCGACCTTGTCGGGGCTGTCCTCGCTGGAGTGATAGAAGTTATCCGGCCAGTGAGTGAACAGAAGGGCGGGCACGCCGACGCCCGCGTCGTTGAGCCACGCATGGTCGCTTCCGCCCGTGTACGGATCCACGCTGTAACGAAAGCGGCTTCGAGTTCCGCTCGGTGCGGCGACCTCCCGCTCTGCGACGAGCTGGAGGAAGTGCTCGGCGACGTCGTTCAGGAAGCTCGGTCTCGACTCCGGCGTGCGGATGATCCGGAAGATCGCATTAGCGCGGTCCAGATCCTCGCCGACCATGTCGAGATCCAGCGCAGCCTTCACCTTCGCGCTCATCTCGGGATGCGCTTCCGCGTATGCGACCATCCCGTGATTTTCCGGCACCCAGAGAAACCGGATCGTCCGGCGCGGCGCGGCGATCGCTCCGCGCGCGATCAGGTCCTGCCACACGCGCGCGAGCTCGAGCAACAGCCCGCATCCGCTGGCGTTGTCGTTGGAGCTCGGCCTGAAATGGCAGATATGGGCGACGAGACAGATTTCCTCGTCCGGCAGCTCCCGTCCAGGGATCACCGCGCTCACCACTTCGAGCTGTCCCGGCCCGAGAACCGCGTCAACCAGCGCGTGGACCTTGACCGGCCCCTTCACCAGACGGTCCTTGAGCGCCAGCCCCTGGCGCCGCGACAGCACGAAGGCAAAGCACTTCTCGGCCAGCCGGTTGTTGTTCGTGTCGAGCCACTGGACCTGGTCCGGAAACGTCAATCGCGTGATGGGCGACCAGTAGGAGACGATGCCGATCGCGCCGCGGCGGCCGACCGCCTCCGCCTGGATGTCCGCCGGAGGGCTGGAGGTGAACGCGATCTTTCCCCGAACGTCCTTGCCCTCGAAGTCGGACGCTCTTCCCGCTCCGACGTCCACGAGTTCGGCCTCGACGTCCGCCGGCGTGCTCCACGTCGCGAGGTGGGTGCTGATCTCCTTGAAGTCCGCCAGTTTGAGCCTCGGATCCGCGAGCCAGAGCTCACCGCGCCGGGGCGCCCACCCGAAGCGCGTCGTCAGATTGAAGTGCCTGATCTTCCCGTCGACCGGAAACGTCTCGATGTGCACGTCTCGAAGGCCGGCCTGCCGAGCTGCTCCCGCGATGTACAGCGCGGCTTCGTGGAACCCTGGCGTCGCGTCCTCGCGGTAAAAACGGCTGATCTCGATGACGTGCGCCTTGGCAGCCTCGCCGGAAAGCGCTTCGAAGACAATGTCGGGGATCGTCCAGAGCTCAGGGTGCTGATCCGCCCAGAGACCGACCCGGCCGCCGCCGGTCGCAACGAGAAGTGTGAGCACGACAACCAGCCCGGTACGCCGCATGTGCGCCTCCCGACTACGGCTTCTCGAGCCGCTTCTTCCTCAAAGTGATGACCTTGGCCGCTTCGAGCATCCGCATATAGCGGCCGGCCTCGGTCAGCGTGATGTCGTGCGAGTGGGGGTAACCCTCGCTCCATAACTCGGCGGCGGTCGCCTGATAGATGTCTAGAATGCTGCGCTTGCCGTCGATGAAGTTGTGCGCCTCCGTGTAGCCCATGACGCCGTATGCGAAATTCGGGTTCAACTGGAAGGAGGCAAGCCTCTCCCTGCCAATGACCTTCTCATAGTAGCCGCCGAAGTAGGAGGAGGTGCCCACGATGCCGGGAACCGGCGCCGGCACCAGTTCATCCAGGGCGCGTTCTTCGGGCGTGGGCGCCGGCTCCACCGCAGCAAGACCGAGCTCGTGGCAGCGCCGATTGAACTCGCCGGCGAGTTCGGCCTGGAACGATGCCACGAACGTTTCGATGCGACGACGTCGCTCGTCGATGCGGGCGAGCGCGGCCGGCGCGGCCGGGACGAGCGGCCTTAGCGAGGCGAGCATCGTGAGCTCGCGCTCGCCGCCGTACTTCAGCAGAAGACGCCCGCGCGCGTACGCGGAGGGCACTTCCGTCCTCGCGGCCACCATCAGGGCGGTCCGAGCTTTCTCAGCCTCCGCCGTCAGGTGCAGCAGGCCCCGGTAGTAGACCTCGTCGGTCAGGCGCCACACGGTGTCGGCATCGGCCCAGCCGAAGAGGAAGGCGAGGGCCGCCCCGAGGTACGACGCGCGATGCAATCCTGTCGGATCGACGTAGCCGAGGCCGTTCAGCTGGCTGTGGCGCGGCGGCACAGGGGCGCTCCCGAAAGCCATGGTCGGGATACCCACGGTGTTGTTGTTGGACTGGAATTCGTCGCCGCCCCCGTTGTACGGCTGAAGCCGCATGTTGAACTGCTGCCGTGACCCTTCTGGGGTGTACAGGTTGTCGAGGTTACTGTAGTCGAGCAGATCGCGATTGGTGCGCTGCGCCAGATGCTCCGTCAGACTCTCGAGCGCGGCCGTCCAGTACGAGGCGAGCGCGTGCGAGGGCTTGCTCACCGCGAAGAAGCTCGAGAAGACGGCCTGGTCTATTCCGACGCTGTCGATCGAGAGGCCGCCGCGAATCCTTCCCAGCCTCTCCGGATGCTGCGAGAAGTACATGTAGAGCCCGGTCACGTGGGGCGCCCAGAGAAACCGGATGGTTCGTTTGGGCGCCGGCACCACCCCGTTGTCGACGAGTGCCCGAAGTGTGCGAGCGATCTCCATCACGACCGCCATGCCGCTCCCGTTATCCACGGCGCCCGGCAACGGATGATCCATGTGCGCCCAGATCAGGAACTCCTCGTCGGGATAGGTGGTCCCCGGAATCGAGGCGTCGAGCATCTCGAACACGGCCTCGTCACCCTGCTTGATCTCTACGTCGACCTTGGCGTGCACGACCACCGGCTCGCCCCGATCCAAGAGTCCTTTCAGGAGTCGGTATTGGTTGTTCGAGAGCATGAACGCGAAGGTCGACGGGCTCCCGTCTTTCCCGCGCGGCGACATCCACGTATCCAGGTTGGCGTCGTTGTTGTCGCCGCTGTTGTGCGGAAGGTCGTAGAACATCAGGACGCCGGCGGCGCCGTAGCGATGGACCGCGACCTGGTTGACGGCCTCCGCCAAGGCGTTGCCCGCCAGCACGATCTTGCCCTTGAGGTCCTTGCCCTCGTAGTTCTTCGGATCGTCACCCCGGCCGATCCAGACAACGGGCGCGGTGAGGTCCACCGCGCGACTGCCGCCGACCAGCGCGCTCGGCGCGCTTTCGGTGGTCGTGATGAGCTTCGGATGCGGTTTGACCAGCCGCAGCTCGGCGCCGCGGACGCGCGAGGGAACCTGCCCGTCGAAGTTCTGCAAGCCGAAGAACTCGTACCCGGTGCGGACGGGTACGCGGAGGATCTGCACGTTTCGAAACCCGTACCGCTCCCATTTCGCGGTCATCCGGACCAACAGCGCTGCGAGGTCATCCGAGCCGTTGGTCCGGTGGTAAGTCGTGATGACGGCGAGGTTGTTGAACGCGGCGAAGCCATTGACCTCGTCCGCGATGAAGCGGAGGATCGCCTCCGGCACGACAGTCGCGTGACGCACGTCGTCGCCGGCGCGCGTCGCGACTCCCAGGCCGATCAGGCCGCACAGCGCGACAAGAGGAGTCGTTCGCCGGCGCATGGCTTCTCGTGTTTCTTGCGCGTCCGCCGCGCTTACGGTCCGTCCGCTAGTTCTCCGTGCCTTTCCTGCCCGGGGCGAGCGCACGGCGGGCGGCGCCAATCGCGGCGGTTGCGTCCAGCAGGCCCTCGCCCACCGAGTCGTTCCGCTCGACGAGGCCGATTCGGCTCAGGCTGGCCGTTTCGCGCACGCACTTGGCCACCAGGCGCGCATACGCGGCGGGCTGCGCAAGCAGGGACGCGGGCGGCGGCGCCGCGCTCCGCATGAGGGCTATCACCCCGGACAGAATGGGAGAGGACAGCGACGTGCCGGCTACGTAGGAATCCTTGAGGTCTGGCGCATACACAGGCGCGATGACGTACACGTCCTGCGACGGCGTGACCACGTCCATGAACGTGTTGGGCACGGTGTGCGGCCACGGCCGGACCTGGTCACCCTCCTTCTGGACCCCGCCCGCCAGCAGGACCTCGGTGTCGAACGCGCGGTAGAGCTGCTTCGCGGGATCGATGCCGAAGAACGCACGCGAGATGTTGCCGGCCGACGACGAGATGACGACGTTGTGGTAGTAGGCATCGCGAACGGCTTCGGCGACGACCGGTTGGGACGCCTGCAGCGCCGCCCCGATCTGAATGACGTGGGCTCCATGGTGAACCGCGTAATACACGCCGGCCGCGATCAACTCGAACAGCCAGTAGTCGTACACCGGATCGTTCATCGTGTCGCCGTCGAACACCCGGACCGGCATGATCGTCGCCTCGGGCGCGACGAGCAGCACGGTGGACGCCGTCACCGTCCCGTGGTATCCCCAGTCGATCGTGGGACCGTCCTCCTGCTCCCAGGGCGGACGCGTGCGGCGCAGGAAGCTGAAGCCGGGCACCGTCCGATCCTTGAAGAGGGAGTTGTAGGGATCGAGACCGGAGTCGAGCACGGCGACCACGACGCCCTTTCCCGTCGGGGAGCCGGCGACGGGACGCGCGTTCACGGCATCGAGCGTCCAGTGCGCCCGGTAGTCTGGCGCGATGGCGTTGGTGAACCACTTCTCCTTCGGGACGTCCGGCAGGTCGTTGCGGGCGTTGAAGCCGAGCGACTGGAGCACCAGATCGAGCCGCGACTTGCCGCGGTTGTGCGGCAGTGCGCTCTCGAAGTCCTGGGTCTCCGCGGTGCGGAACAGCGAGCCGACGAAGCGCCCGGCGTAGTCCCTGGCCAGCGCGATGAACGCGCCGTGGAAGCGCGCGAGCGACGCTTCGTCTCCCTTGCGCAGCCACTCGCTGTACTCCGGCTCGTGCTTCTGCCACGCGATCAGCATCACGCGCTCGAACAGGTAGGGAATCTGTTTCCGCGCGTCGAGCAGCGCGGCCATGTCCTTGCCGCCGATGTCCTGGCTGCGTGGGTTGCGTGCGAGGAGCTGGTCGATCGTCGTGAAGAAGACGTCCCTGGCCTCTTCCCAGGTCCTGGCGGCTGGCGACTCTGCACCCGCGCTCGCACGATCGTCGGCGGCCAGCGCCGCAGCCGGAAGAATCAGCGCGCCGATCAAGACGGCCGCGGCGGCAGTCAGTGTCCCGCTTCGCATGGTGCCTCCCTTTCTCACTGCTTGCGCATCCATTCCACGGCGGCGGCGGCGTCGATCGCGCCGTAGCCCGTCAAGGGGTCGAAACCGGTTCGGCCCACGAGCTTCGGATTCGCCGTCTTCTGCAGGCCCTGCTCGAGCAGCCGGCTGTACGCGCCGGGCGCCTTCGCTTCCGTGGCGGTCATCGGGCGGGCCGCAATCATCAGCGCCGCTACTCCCGAGGCGACCGGGGCCGAAAGCGACGTCCCCGTCCCCGAGCCGTTCCTGCCCGCGGCCGAGAACGATGGCACCTCGTAGTAGACATCCATCCCGGGCGTCAGGACGTCCATCTCCGGACTCGGGTGCAGCCGTTCCCAGGCTTCGAACAGCCCTTGGCTGACGCCGAAGGTGCCGACCTGAATCACGTTCGGATAGGACGCCGGGTAGTCGGGTGGGAACGGATCGCCAATCTTGCTCAACCGGCCCCAGCGCCCCGCGCTGACCAGCACCAGCACGTTGCGATCCCACGCGTACGACACCGCCTCGCGCAGCACGGGCAGATCCTCGCCGAGCCCGGCGCTGATGTTGATCACCTGTGCGCCATGGTTCACCGCGTAATAGATGGCGGCCGACATGGCCTCGTAGAGCCAGTACGGATAGGCGGGATCGTTCATGACTCCGCCGTCGCCCTGGCGCACGGACATGACTTTCACGCCGGGCGCGGTGGTGAGGAGCACGGAGGTGACGCTGGTGCCGTGGTCCCCCCAGTCCCAGGTCTCGTTGTTGCAGCTGGTCCAGGGGGGACCGCAGCGCGCCACGAGGTTCACGCCGTCGACCAGGCGATCCTTGAACAGGCCGAGCGAGCGATCGATGCCCGTATCGACGACCGCCACCACGACGCCCTGCCCGGTTGTCACGCGATGCGCCTCTTGAAGCCGGATGGCCGACGGCCACCACTGGCGGGTCAGTTTGGGATCCGGCGGCCGGTTCCAGCGTTCGCGGGGCAGTCCCGGGTCGCGGGTCGTCGCGCCGTACCCCAGCGTGCGCAGCACCATCTCGAGGGGGCGCCGATCCTTGCTGGAAGGAAAGCTCATGATGAAGTCGTAGTCGGCCGACTTCATGAAGAGGTGGTCCACGAGCCGGCGGGCGTAGTCGATCGACAGCGCCCGGAACCGCTTCTCGAGCGCGACGGCATCGCCGCTGCGGATGAGGGCCTCGCAGGCCGGTGCGTCTTTTTGCCAGGCCAGCGCCATGATGCGGTCGTAGAGGTCCGGCAGGCCACCGGTCAGCTTCGCCGCCTCCGCCTCCGAGAGCAGAGCCCGGTGCGGCGAGCCCGCCAGACGCGCGCCGACCTCCGTGAAGAACGCGGCGCGCCCCGCCTCAAAGATCGCCTGCAGCCGATCGCTCGGAATCGCCGCGGGCGCCTGCTCGATCCCTGCCGCACCCGCCGATCCGGCGAGCAGGCCGATCAGCGCCGCCGCGGTGGCGGCGGCGCGGTACGTGCCCAGTCTCATGATGCCTCCTGCGGACGAACGGACGCGCGCGCGCCGGCGGCCGACTACCGGAATGTGAACTTCGCGCCGAAGTCCACCCAGCGTCTCGCGTACGGGAAGTCGATCCGCTCCCAGAACAGCGTGTCGGTGAGGTTGTAGACGTTGGCGAAGATCGAGACCGATCGCTTGTCGCTCAGGTTCAGGTTCTTCGAGACGCGCAGGTCGAAGACCCACTTCGCATCGTTGGCCTGCAGGATTTCCCTGATGAAGTCCTGCTGGTTGTACCAGATGTACTTGCCCGTCAGGTTGACATCAACCCCGACCCGGGCGTTGGAAAGACCGAGTGCGGACTTCCAGATGCGCGTGGGGATCCACGTCAGCAGCCGCTCGCTCTCCGGGGTTGTGTTCTCATGTTTGTTGTAGTTGTACCCGAGCGACGCGAAGAGGCCGACGGGGTGCTGCCCCCTGACTTCAGCCTCGACCCCTTTTCGAGTGAAGGTGTCCAGGTTGTCCCACATCATGCGGCCGTTGTCGAGCTGCTTGGTCACGATCCCTTCGGTCATCCTGTGGTTGTAGAACGAGAGCTTGGTCCAGAGCCACGGCAGCTCGTTGCTCTCGAAGCCGGCGCTGTACAGCCAGGCGCGCTCGGGCCGAAGGTCGGGATTGGGCAGCACCTGCGAGGTCAGCGACACGCCCACCAGCTCGTAGAGGATCGGGGCCTGGTAGGCTCGGGACACGCTGCCGCGCACGAGCGTGGCCCGGCCGATGTTGAAGACCGCGCCGGCCTGCGGGCTGACCTGGCCCTCGAACACGCGGCTGCCGTCGTAGCGCACCCCGCCGTTCAGGGTGAGCCGGCCGGCCTTCTGCGTGAGATTCACGTACGGACCGACTTCGTCGTTGGTCAGGTGTCCGAAGCCGATCGTCGTGAAATCCGAATCGATGTGGTAGTAGTCCACTCCCGCGGTCAGATCCCGCCCGGGGGACCAGCGATAGGTCGCCTGGAACGAGCCGCCGGTGATCGTGTCGCCGAACTTGTTCTTCTCGACACCGGGGCGCGCGGTCAGCGAGTCAAGGTTTGGTCCGCGTCAGGTCGAACGTGTAGCTGCTGAGCTTCCCGGTCGCGTTGAACTGCAGCCGCTCGCGCGAATCGTCCACGTAACGGATGGTGGAAATCGTATTGCGGATCTTCGTGTCGTCGAGATAGTTCCAGAAGAACAGCGGCGTGCCGGGGTACGCCGCGAAGATGTGCCCCCCTTCGCTGTTGGTGTTGGTGTTGCTGACGAACACCTCCGCGTACCGTTTTGGCGCGAAATCGTAGCTGAACTTTCCGGCGAACTTGCCCAGGCGCTCGATCGTGTGTTCGAGGAAGCCGCCCGAGTTCAAATAGGAGGCGTAGAGGAAGTAGCCGGCCTGGCCGATCCGCTGCGAGACGTCCACCGCCGCCTTCCCGTACGAACCGGACTGGCCCACCGCGTTGCCGTCTCCGAAATCCATCTCTCCCCAGTGCGAGGCCGACAGGGTGAGATGGACGAGCGGCTGCGGGCTTTCCGGCCGCTTGGTCACCACGTTGATGACGCCCGCCATCCCGCTGCCCCAGACCGCCGACGAGCCGCCCTTGATCACGTCGATCCGTTCGATCAGCTCGAGGGGGAATTCCGACATCAGGCCGAAGTTGTTGCTCCGGTTGTTGACGTCGACGCCGTCGACCATCTTGCGGATGTACGTATCGTCGTACCCGTCGATCGAGAGGAAGACGGGGCGCGCGATGCCGGCGCCCATGCCGCTCACGTCGAGGCCGACGACCTTGTCGAAGGCCCCGACGGTGGACGTGATCGGCATCGACTCGAGCAGCGTCGCGGTGAGCACGGTGACGTTCTGCGGCACATCTTTCAGCGTCGTCTCGGTGCGCGTGGCGGTGACCGTCACCCGCTCCATGTACGACGCGATCGCGAGCTCGAAGGCGAGCGCCGTCGTCTCGCCGGCTGCCACGGACACCTCCGGCCGGGTCTCGCTCCGGAAGCCCGAGAGCTCCGCGATCACGGTGTACCGGCCGGGGGGAAGGACGAGCGTGAACGCACCGCTGTTGTCCGTCAGGGCGACAAGCGAGGTCTCGACGACCGACACCCTGGCTCCGGGCAGCGCGAGCTTCGCGGAGTCGACGACGGTGCCCTTGATCGTTCCGGTCTCCGCGGCGTGAACCGACGGCGAGCACACGATTCCGACGCCGACAGCCGCGAACCCGAGAGCGCGAAGCCAGCGCAAGGCTTCCATAGGTCCTCCTTCTAGGAACGCAGGTGCAACCAACGCCAGCTTCGCTCTTCGCCACGGCGCGCCGGCGCAGAGGGGCTGACATACGGGACCCTGACATGTTTCAGGGTGTGCTGTACACGTGCAGCTTGGTCGCGGTGAAATTCTTATAATGGGCCATAGCCTGCCGTGTCAAGCCCGATCTCACGTTGACGTCACGCGAACAGCGGTGCTATAAGCGGGTGATGGAGGGAGCCAGCTGACACCTTATAGCACATTTGTAACATGTCAGTCCGGCATGGTGGCCCGCGTTGCGCTCGGCGCGCTGTGCGCGATGGCCGCCCCGGCGGACGCCGCCGCGCAAGCCCCACACGAGGCGCGTCTCGCCGGCATCCACGCGGAGGCGAAGAAGCAGTTCTTCGCCGCCGTCGCCACATACCTCGGGCGCCATCCGGCGCAGGATCAGTTGACCGCGGGCGACGCCGTCCGGCTGATGGAGGCGGAGGGCAAGATCCCGTTCCTGTTCGAGCGGCTCATGAACCTCGCGTACCAGAAGTCCGAGCCGGCATTCCGCCAGCTGCTGGAAAAGGGTGACGAGGACTCTCTCGCCAGGTTCACGGCCTTGTATACCGACCTCGCACGGGACTACGCGGGCCGCTTCGTCGGCTCGCTCTTCCGCAGGGGCGGCACCGCTGAATTCGAGATGACCCTGCCGCACAATCGCGGGAAGAGCCGGCTGGATCTGGTGCTGCAGTCGCTCGGCTACAACGCGAAGGTGGACCCGCCCGATCTGCCGAAGGACAGGTGGTTCCGCAACCTCATCGAGGCTGATTTCCGAAGCCAGTGGGCGGCCGACGCGCTGAATCTGCGCAAGGCCCACGCGCGCTCGACCGGGAAGGGCATCGTTGTGGCCGTCATCGACTCGGGCCTCGATCCCACCAACAGCCTGTTCCAGGGCAAGGTGGTGCCGGGGTTCACGCTCGTTCAGCGCACGCTGCCGCCGTGGGCGACAGAACCGCTGTCAACCGTCGACTGGGGCTGGCACGGCACGGCGACCGCCTCGATGGTGATGCTGGCGGCGCCCGACGCCCGCATCATGCCGATCCGATCGCTGGATTCGGACACGATGAACGATCCGCCGTACGACTTCTGGCCGTACGAAACGATCGCCGCCGGCATCTACTACGCCGTGAACCATGGCGCCGACGTCATTTCAATCTCGGCGGTGCTGCCCGCCACCGAACCCGTGCTCGCCGACGCCGTCCGGTACGCATACAAGAAGAACGTCGTGCTGTGCACGGGTGCGGGCAACATCGCGCGCGAGTTCCTCGGCATCCATACCGGCAGCAAGCAATACCGGGCGTTCGACGGCGAAGTCGTGCTCGCCGGGGGAGCGGAGAAGCACGAAGAGGGGTACGGGGGCTGGGCTCACAGCGTCACCAATCCCCTGATCGACGTCGTCACGCCTTCACACAACGTCTTCTTCGTCGTGCCGCAGTATCTGCAGGACGTCAGGAACGGGTACGGGTCGGGCACGTCGCTCGCCGTGCCGCTGGCCGCGGGAGTGGTCGCGCTGATGAAGAGCGCCGCCCCGCCGACGCCGGCGCTGCTGAAAAAGCCGGCGGCCTACGTCCAGCTGATCGCAAAGGCGCTGCGCGAGTCGGCGCGCCTGGACCTCCTGAACGAGCCCGAGCCCAACGACTGGGTCGGGCACGGCCTGGTGGACGCGCTTGGGGCGATCGAGGCCGCCAGGCGCATGATGCCGGTCGACAGGCCCGCGGCGCGTTGACCGGGCCGGCCGCCGCTGCACGAAACTGCACCGAGGCGGGTGTATTTTTCTGAGAAGAGGACACGGACCGTTGACCAATCGCAGACAACCGCGCCGATCGAACGCGTACGCCGACCGCGCCTCGGGCGCGGGCACCGCCGGCGCAACCAAGGATCGTCTCGTGGACCTGGCATACGCACGGATCAAACGCGAGATCATCCGTTGCGTACTGAAACCCGGCGCGCTCGTCACCGAGCAGTACCTCTCGTCGACCTACGAGCTGGGCAAGGGGCCCGTGCGCGCCGCGCTGGTGCGACTCGGGCACGAACGCCTCGTACGGTCCGTGCCCCGCCGGGGCTACGAGGTGGCCCCCATCACGTTGCGTGACGTCCAGGAATTGATGGACTTCCGCATGCTGCTCGAGTCGTTCACCGCTTCGCGCGCCGCCGGACGCGTGGATGCGGATCTCCTCACGCGAATCGATGCGCGGTGCCGCGCGGGCTATCGGCCCGGCCACACGGCCAGCGAGGAGACGCTCATCCGGGCGAACCGCGAGGTGCACCTGGCGATCGCCCGGGCCGCCGGCAACCAGCGCATCGCCAACGCGCTGGCCGGCGTCTTCGACGCCATGGAACGTGTTTTCTATCTCGGGTTGTCGGCGAGGGACCGCAGCGAGGAGATGAGTACCGGGCATGCCGAGTTCATCGAGGCGTTGGCCTCCGGCAACCGGGAACTCGCCGAGCGGCTCGCGGTCGAAGAAGTCGAAGAATCACGCCAGATCGTGGTCGACTCGCTCCTTCGCACGAGCGAGCTGCTCGATGCGACCATTTCCGCGATGGGGGCGCCGGCGGCGCCGGCCGTCGCGCGCCGGTTCGGGCGGCGGCACGATAAGCGCCGCGGTGCGGCCCGAGCGTCCTGACGCGTCCGTCACGCGTCACGGAACTCGCGGCCAAGGAGCCACCATGCACTTCCGCAAGGCATTCATCCTGTTCATCCTGTTGTCCGTCACGATGGCCCAACCGCTGCCGGCCCTGCAGGGCGCAGAACCGCCAGGCGGACAATCGGATGTCACACCGGGGTTCGATCTCACTGCGCTGGACCGGGCAACAGATCCCTGCACCGACTTCTATCAGTTCGCGTGCGGCGGCTGGATCGCACGCAACCCCGCTCCCCCCGATCAGCCGAAGTGGAGCCGGTTCGACGAACTGCAGCGGCGGAATCTCGCGACGCTGCGGCGGATTCTCGAAGCGGCGGCCGCGGCCCGGAACTCGCCCGACGTGGACGCGGCGAAGATCGGCGGCTACTACGCGTCGTGCATGGACGAGCCCGCGATCGACGCCAGGGGGCTGACCCCGCTCGACGCCTACCTCGAGCCGATCCGGGCCATCGCGAGCACGGCCGACCTGTCGGCCGCGATCGGCCGCCTCCACCGGCTCGGTGTCAGGGTGGCGTTTCGTTTCAGGTCGGAGCAGGACTTCAAAGACGCGACGTCGGTGATTGCGGTCGCCGACCAGGGAGGGCTCGGCCTGCCCGACCGCGACCTCTATCTGAAAGAGGACCCGAGATCAGCAGCGCTCCGCACGCAGTACGGCGCGCATGTCGAACGCATGTTCGGCCTGATGGGAGATCCGGCGTCAACGGCACGCGCGAAGGCGGCCACGATCATGGCGATCGAAACGGCCTTCGCCCGCGCGTCGCTCGACAGAGCCCAACGCCGGGATCCCGCGAGGCTGTATCACAAGACGACCATGGCGCAGGTTGCCGCCTCGACCCAGTCGTTCGACTGGGCCCGCTACCTGCGCAGCATCGGCGCCCCGGACATCAAGGTGTTGAACGTGGCGGCGCCCGAGTTCCTCGCGGCAGTCGAGCAGCAGATCCAGCAGCGCAGCCTCGAAGAATGGAAGACGTACCTGACCTGGCATCTGGTGCGCACCAGCGCGCCCGTGCTCGCCTCCGCGTTGGTCGACGAGAATTTCTCGTTCTATGGCAGGACGCTGACGGGCGCCTCGCAGTTGGCGCCGCGCTGGAGGCGCTGCGTGGAGGCAACCGACCGGAGCCTCGGCGAGGCGCTCGGACGACTGTTCGTCGGCGAGACTTTCGGCGCCGACGGCAAGCTTCGTGCGCTGGCGATGGTCCGGGCGCTCGAGAAGGCGCTTCAGGCGGACATCCGCGACCTGTCGTGGATGAGCGAGCCCACCAAGCGGCAGGCGCGGGCGAAGCTCGATGCGATTGCCGAGAAGATCGGTTATCCCGATCGCTGGCGCGATTACGGGCGCCTCGAGATCGTGCGCGGCGATGCGCTGGGGAATCTCTTCCGGAGCAACTCGTTCGAGTTCGACCGCCAGATGGCAAAAATCGGCCGGCCGGTCGATCGTGCGGAGTGGCTGATCAGCCCTCCGACGGTCGACGCCTACTACGATCCCCAGATGAACAATATCAATTTCCCGGCAGGCATCCTGCAGCCGCCGTTCTTCGATCGCGACCTCGACGATGCCGTCAACTTCGGCGCCATCGGCGCGGTCATCGGCCACGAACTGACGCACGGGTTCGACGACGAGGGGCGGCAGTTCGACGCGGAGGGCAACCTGCGCGACTGGTGGACCCCCGAGGACGCCCATCGGTTCGAGGAGCGCACGGCGTGCCTGGTGACGCAGTACGGGGGGTACACCGCGATCGATGAGGTGACGCTCAACGGCAAGCTGACGCTGGGCGAAAACACCGCCGACCACGGAGGCGTCCGCCTGGCGCTGATGGCGCTCGTGGACACGCTTGGCGGCAGGCGCGTGCCGCCGATTGATGGGTTCACCTCCGAGCAGCGCTTCTTTCTCGGCTGGGGCCAGATCTGGTGCCAGAACCAGACCGCGGAAATGGCGCGGCTGCTTGCCGTGACCGACCCGCATTCTCCCGGCAAATACCGCGTGAACGGCGTCGTGTCCAGCATGCCGGAGTTCCAGAAGGCGTTCAACTGCAGCGCGGGCGCTGCGATGGTGCGAGAGAACATGTGCCGCGTCTGGTAGGCCGCCCGTGTGGTGTCGCTCCGCGACCCTGACGCGCGGCTCCGCACCGGACGCCGTTCGCGCGATGACGGTCGGAGAGCGCCCGCCGCGAGCGCCGTGCGGTAAACTCTGAGCCGGACACGCCATGATTCGACCCATCCGTCCGTTCGTCGTTCTCGCGACTCTCGTGCTCGGCGCCGCGCCCGCCGTTGCGCAGCCCACCGCCGCGCGCCCGTTCGGCACGCTGCGCGAGCAGGCCGCGATGCAGCGCGAGTGGCTGAAGAAACGGCTCGAGACGTTTCTTCCCGCACTCATGCGCCGGCACGCGATCGACATGTGGGTCGTGCCGATGCGCGAGTACAACGAGGATCCCGTCTTCACCGCCATCACGGCGCCGGAAACGTTCGCCGCCCGCCGCCGGACCATCTACGTGTTCTTCGACACGTGCGCCGCGGCCTCCACGCCGCCGTCGGCCTCGTGCGTCGAGCGGATCGCGCTCGGCGGGACCTCGCAGGGGGGCGTGTTCGAGGCGCGGCGATCCACCAGGCCGGCCACCGGAGGGCGCGGCCAGCAGGCGGAGCTGTGGGGCGACGAGCAGTGGCAGATCCTCAAGGCGGTCATCGAGGAGCGCAACCCGCGCGCGATCGGCATCAACCGCTCGAGGGTGTTCGCGTTTTCAGACGGCCTGTCGAGCGGCGAGCTCGAGGGCATGTCCGAGGCGCTGGGCGCCGCGTGGACCGGGAAGTTCCGGAACGCCGAGGGGCTGCCGCTCGAGTTGATCGCGTCCCGCCTTCCCGAGGAGGAAGCGTTCTTCCGGCGCATGCAGGAGCTGGTCTGGTCGCTCACGCGGCGGATGTTTTCGAGCGAGGTGATCGCGCCCGGCAGGATCCGGACGAGTGACCTCGTGTGGTGGTGGCGGCAGCAGGTCAACGATCTCGGGCTCGCCACCTGGTTTCAGCCGAGCGTGGACGTGCAGCGCAAGGGCATGACCGACGCGCAGGTCGGCTCGGATCCG
This sequence comes from Acidobacteriota bacterium, assembly GCA_016184105.1. Lineage (NCBI taxonomy): Bacteria > Pseudomonadati > Acidobacteriota > Acidobacteriota bacterium. The sequence goes on along the minus strand of JACPDI010000058.1, from coordinate 13,609 downwards.
GTCATCGAGCGCGGCGACGTGCTGCACTGCGACGTCGGGATCACCGTCGCCCGGCTGAACACCGACACGCAGCACATGGCGTACGTGCTGCGCGAGGGAGAAACGGAGGCGCCCGCGGGGCTGGCGGGCGCGCTCGCGAACTCGAACGCGCTGCAGGACATCACCATGGAGGAGATCCGGCCTGGGCGCACGGGCAACGAGATTCTCGCCGCGTCGTTGTCGCGGCTGAAGGCGAAGGGCATCGACGGCACGCTCTACTCGCACCCGATCGGCCTGCACGGCCACGGCGCGGGGCCGCTCATCGGCCTGTGGGATTACCAGGACGGCGTGCCCGGGCGCGGCGACGCGAAGGTCATCCCCTCGATGTGGTTTTCAATCGAGCTGCAGACGACGACGCCGGTGCCGGAGTGGGGAGATCAGCGCGTCAGGATGCCGCAGGAAGAAGACGCGATCGTCGGCGCCGACGGGAAGACCCGGTGGGCCCTCCGCCGCCAGGACACGCTGTTCCTGGTCCGGTAAGCGCCATCAGCAGGAGGGGGGCGATATGCCATTCACGGTCGGCAGCCCGGCATTTGCCGAGGGTTCGGAAATCCCGAAGCCGCACACCTGCGACGGCGCGGACGCCCCGCCGCCCCTCACGATCCGCGACGCGCCGGACGGGACGCGCAGCTTCGCGATCATCATGGACGATCCCGACGCGCCGCGCGGCACCTTCACCCACTGGCTCGTGTACGACATCCCCGCGGGCGGCGCATTCGACCCGGATCGGGGCAAGACGCTGCGCAGCGACTTCGGCCGCGGGGGCTACGGCGGTCCGTGCCCGCCGCCTGGACACGGGCCGCACCGGTACCACTTCACCGTCCACGCGGTCGATGTTCCGTCGCTGGCGCTCGAGGGAGCCACGAGGCGCTACCTCGAGGCGGCCCTCGAGGGGCACACGCTGGCCACGGCGAGGCTGACCGGACGCTACGAGCGACGGCGCTGATCGAGCGCCGGTCAATCTCCCCCTCGCGGGCTTCCCCGATCGCGACCCACCTCTCACCCCCGGCCTGCGCCGTCCCGCGCGAACAGCCTCGCCCTCACACCGCAGTAACGAATCGGGCCGTGCGGAGACTCTAGGGATAACGGGCACGGCTCGAACGCAACGTGCCCGTGGGGCGGGGGCGGTGGACGTCAATCGGTGATCGTTCTCACACTCCCCGCACTCAACACTCATTGAGATGCAGGAGGAATCTGCCATGAAGCACGCCCGGTTGTCGTTGCTCGTCGTATTCGCGTTGGCGGCTGCCGCCATGTCGGCGGGCGCCGCCGAGTCCACGATCGAAGGCACGCTGGTCGACTCCAAGTGTTACCTGTCGGACAACTCGCTGACGGGCAACGACCATGGGGCCATGAAGGAGTGCGGAACGATGTGCTTGAAGGGGGGCACGCCGGCCGCCGTCCTGTCCCAGGACAAGAAGTTCACCGCGATCATCGCGCCGTCGGTTCCGCTGGCGCCGCACGTCGGCCAGCAGGTGCGGGTCACGGGCGAGCAGCACAGCGGCTCGATCCTGGCGAAGAAGGTCGAGGTGAAGAAGAACGGCAAGTGGGAAGAGGTGAAGCTCGGCGCGATGATGTAAGCGGCTGCGGTGCAGTCTTCGGGTCGCCGACGGGTGCGGCGCGCCGGCCGGGTATGCCGGCCTGCCCGCCGCACCCGTCTTTCTGATTGGGTCGCCTGATGTCGCAACAAGGCGTGACGCGCCGCCGGCTCTGGATCGCCGCTGTCACGATGGTGGCCGCCAGCCTGGCCAGCCTGGCCGGCGCACTTTCTCAACCCGCAGAGGTTCCGCCGAATCGCCCTGAGATGTCTCAGGTGTTCACCCCCGCCCGCTCGACCGTCGGGCAGGCTGTCCGGGATTTCTTCGGCGTGCGTCCCGACGCCGTTCAGCCGATTGCGTTCCCGCACTCCGTCCATATCGCCAACCGGCTGGGCTGCCTCGACTACTGCCACGCGAGCGCGGCCGCCGGACCGGTGGCGGGCCTGCCGAGCGTCAGGACGTGCCTGATCTGCCACCGTACGGTGGCGACCGATCGGCCCGAGGTGCAGAAGGTCGTGGCCTACGAGGAGCGCGGCGAGGACATCGCGTGGCAGCGCGTCTACGGCTACCCGCCCTCGGCGCACGTCAAGTTCAACCATGCGCCGCACGTGCGCCGCGACGTGAAGTGCGGCGTGTGCCACGGGGACGTCGCGCAGCAGCGCGAGGCGCAAAGGTCGAAGCGGCTGACGATGGGGTTCTGCGTCGGGTGCCATCGCGCGAACCAGGCGCCGATCGACTGCACGGCCTGCCACTTCTGAACGAGGGACGATGGATCGCCGCCACTTCATCAAGGTCACGGCCGTCACCGGCGCGAGCGCCGCGCTCGCCAGCTGCGGCAACCCCGAGCATCAGATCATCCGGTTCATGCCCGAAGAATCCCTGGTGCCGGGCGTGGCCGTGTGGAAGCCGGGCCTCTGCACGTTGTGTCCCGCCGGCTGCGGCCTCATCGTTCGCGTGATGGAAGGGGACGCCGAGATCGTCCGCGGCGGCCGCCCCGGCGTGATCAGGATGGGACTGGCGAAGAAGCTCGAAGGCAACCCCGCCCATCCCGTCAACCGGGGCAGGCTGTGCCCGCGTGGCCAGGCGGGGGTGCAGATCGTGTATCACCCGGATCGCCTGCGCCAGCCGCTGAAGCGCAGCGGGCCCCGCGGTTCGGGTGAGTTCCGTCAGATTTCCTGGGGCGCGGCGCTCGAGGAGCTGACCTCGCGGCTGCGCGAGCTGGGATCAAACGGGACGCCGCAATCGCTGAGGTTTCTCACGGGACCGCTCCGGGGCGGGCGGCGCGAACTCATCGACCGGTTCCTTGCCGCATACGGCGCCCCGCCGCGCATCGCCGTCGAGCTGTTCACAGACGACGTTCTGCGCCGCGCGAACGCCCTCAGCTTCGGCATCGCACAGGTGCCGAGCTTCGATCTGGCGCGGTCGCGACAGGTCGTGTCGTTCAGTGCTGATTTCCTGGGGACCTGGAACTCGCCGGTCGCTCAGAACCTCGCGTACGGCGAGATGCGGCAGGGGCGCCCGAACGAGCGGGCGCGGTTCGTCCAGGTGGAGCCCCGGATGTCTCAGACAGGCGCGAACGCGGACGAGTGGCTTCCGGCGCGGCCCGGCAGCGACGGCGTCGTCGCGCTGGGCCTTGCACACGTGATTCTCGACGAGCGCCTGCGGCCGGCGTCCGCGGGCGGTCGGGCAGGCGCGCTCATCGAGGGCTGGGACGACGGGTTGCCGCACTACGCGCCGGAGATCGTCCAGGAACACACCGGCCTGCCCGCCGCGCGCGTGGTTCGCCTCGCGCGTCAGCTTGCGACCGGCGCCCTCAACGCGCTCCTTGGAAGCGTCGGGCAGCCCGGCGGCCTCTTCTTCAGCGAGCAGCCGGAGCCAGGCGCGCCGGGCGCCGCGCCGGACGCGTCCGCCGGCGTGCGCCGAGTACGCGCGCTCGCCGAGGAAATCGTGTCGAGCCCCGCCTCGGTGCAGGCCCTCCTGGTGTACGACGCCAATCCGATCTACGCGTCACCTGCGGCCTGGCGCGTGCGTCAGGCGCTCGAACAGGTTCCTTTCATCGCCAGCTTCGGAAGTTTCCTCGACGAGACGAGCGTGCTGGCCGACCTCATCCTTCCGGATCACGCGCCGCTCGAGGCCTGGCTCGACGATCTGCCCGAGTCAGGCACGACGCAGTTGGCGGCCGGCCTGGCTCCTCCCGCCGTCCGTCCGCTGCACGACACGCGCGCCACCGCCGACGTGCTGCTCGACGTGGCCCACAGGCTCGGCGGCAGCTTCGACGGCGCGCTCCCGTGGCAGACGTTCGAGGAGATGCTTCGCGCCCGGTTCGATCGGCTCGCAAACGCACAGGGCGCGACGAGCGACGCGGACCGGGACGAATTCTGGAAACAGGCGCAGGCGCGGGGCGGCTGGTGGCGCGAGGGCCCGGCGCGCCCCTCGGGTGCACCGGTCGCGAGAGCCGGCGCCGGACGCCGCTTCGCCTACGAGCCGCCGCGATTCGACGGCGATTCGACAGAGTACCCGTTTCACCTGCTGCCGTTTGCGTCCCAGACGTTTTTCGATGGGTCGCTCGCGCACCTCCCGTGGATGCAGGAGATCCCCGACGTGCTCTCCTCGGTGATGTGGGGGAGCTGGGTGGAAATCAACCCGCGAACGGCCGAGCGGCTCGGTATCGGCCAGGGAGATCTGGTCGAACTCGTCTCGCGGCACGGACGCGTCGAGGTGCCGGCGTTGATTTCGCCCGGCGTGGCCCCTGACGTGGTCGCGATGCCGGTCGGCCAGGGGCACGCTCACTTCACGCGGTACGCGAGCGGGCGGGGCGCGAGCCCGGTGAGCATGCTTGCGCCGATGGTCGAGCCGGAGACCGGCACGCTGGCGTGGGCGGCGACGCGCGTGCTCGTGCGGCACGTCGCGGCAGGCCGGCTGGTCCTGTTTGCGGGAGGCCTGCGCGAGCGGCCGTACGAGCACGAACCGAGATAGCCGGACCTGGGACACACCATATGCCACATCGCTGGGGGATGGTCGTCGATCTGGATCGCTGCACGGGCTGTGCAGCCTGCGTCGCCGCCTGCCGCGCCGAGAACAACGTGCCGACGGCCGGCGAGGACGAGGCCGCGCGGGGACGCGCCGTGCACTGGATGCGCGTGGAGCGATACGTCGAAGGGGAGTTTCCCGATCTCCGCGTCAGGTTCGTACCGGTCTTCTGCCAGCAGTGCGACGCGGCGCCGTGCGAGCCCGTCTGTCCGACGTATGCGAGCCATCACACCAGCGATGGGCTCAACGCGCAGGTCTACAACCGCTGCATCGGCACGCGCTACTGCGCGAATGCGTGCCCGTACAACGTCCGGTTCTTCAACTTCTTCAATCCGGTCTGGGACAAGCCGCTGCACCTCCAGTTGAATCCCGACGTGTCGGTCCGCGAGGTCGGTGTGATGGAGAAGTGCACGTTCTGCGTGCAGCGGATCAAGGCGGGCGGGATCCAGGCGAAGGCCGAGCAGCGCGAGCTTCGCGATGGCGACGTCACGCCGGCGTGCGCGCAGGCCTGTCCGGCAACGGCGCTCGTCTTCGGCGACCTGTCCGACCCGGACAGCCGCGTCGCGCAATTGGCGCGCTCGCGGCGCGCCGGCCACCTGCTCGAAGACCTCGGTACCCTCCCCAAAGTGATTTATCTGACGCGGGACTCCTCTGATGACGCCGCCTCCCGCTAGCCAGGCCCTGTCGCCCCGCTCCGATTCCCGCGTCGCCGACGACCTGCTGCGGCCGCTCTTCCACACCTCGTCGCGCTTCTACATGATCGTCGCGGCGTTGGGCATCGTGGTGCTCGCAGGCGGCGCGGCGTGGATGTACCAACTCACTCACGGCATCGGCGTGGCGGGAATACGCAGGCCGGTCTTCTGGGGTTTCTACATCACCAATTTCGTCTTCTGGATCGGTATCAGCCACGCCGGCACGTTGATCTCCGCGATCCTGCGGCTGTCCAACGCCACCTGGCGCCGTCCGATCATGCGCGGCGCCGAGGCGATTACCGTCTTCGCGCTGTTGATCGGCGCGATGTTCCCGGTCATTCACCTCGGGCGGCCGTGGCTCGCCTTCTGGCTGTTTCCGTATCCCGGCGAGCGCGGCCTGTGGCCCAACTTCAGATCGCCGCTGCTGTGGGACTTCTTCGCGATCAATACGTACCTGATCGGGAGCACGCTGTTCCTCGCCCTGCCGATGGTGCCCGACCTCGCGCTGGTGCGCGATTGCGCGCACGGCTGGCGAAGGAAGATGTACGGCGCGCTGGCGCTCGGCTGGCGCGGCACCCCGCGCGAGTGGAACCGGCTCGAAACGGCCATGCACATCATGGCCATCGTGATCCTCCCGGTCGCCGTCTCGGTGCACACCATCGTCTCGTTCGATTTCTCGATGACGCCGGTCCCGATGTGGCGCTCGACGATCTTCGGCCCGTACTTCGTCGCCGGTGCGATCTTCAGCGGGATCGCGGCGCTCATTGTCGCGATGGCGATCGTGCGGCGGGCGCTCCACCTGGAGGACTACCTGCGCCCGCTGCACTTCGACAATCTGGGCAAGCTGCTGCTCGTGATGAGCCTGCTGTGGACCTACTTCGTGTTTGCCGAGCGCCTTACGATCTGGTACGGCAACGAGCCGTCGGAGATGGCCGTCTTTTGGGCCACCCAGCGCGGAGCGTACGCCCCGCTGTTCTGGACGATGGTGGCGTGCAATGTGCTCGTGCCGTTTCCTCTTCTGGCGATCGGGAGGCTGCGGACGATCACCGGTACGGTCGTCGCCTCCGCGACGGTGATCGTCGGCATGTGGCTCGAGCGGTTCCTCATCATCGTCCCCTCGCTCGGCCACAAGTTTCTCCCATACAGCTGGGGAACCTATCGACCGACCTGGGTCGAGATCACGATCACCGCGGCGACCTTCGCGGCGATGGCGCTGTTGTACGTGCTGTTTTCGAAGCTCGTCCCGATCGTGTCGATCTGGGAGCTGAAGGCGGGCGGGCGGATGGCCGCGTCCGGCGCCCCGCGACGGGAAGGGCCGAGATGAGAGCGGTGTGCGCGTGGTACGACGATCCCGACACGGCGCAGCGTGCCGTCGATGCCCTCGCAGGTGCGGGGCTCTCGCGCGAGGACCTGGAGGTGAGGTCCTCCGAGCCGTTCGACCAGTATGCGTTCGGCCGCGACGAAGGCACGTGGATGCCCTGGCTCGCGGTGCTCGGCGGTGTGGTGGGCGGCTCCTGCGGGTTCGCCCTCACGTCGACCGCCCAGAATTCCTGGCCGATCGAAACCGGCGGCATGCCCGTCGTCACCATGTGGACCAACAGCATCATCGGCTACGAGCTGACGATGCTCGGCGCCATCCTCGCCACGCTCGTCACCTTCGTGGCGACCACACGATCGTTCCGGCGGCAGAGGGTCGAGACGCCGGCCGTCGGCGAGGGCCAGATCCTGATCTGCGTGACAAATCCGCGCGGCCACGCACCAGACGAGCTGGTGCGCCGCCTGCGGGAGATCGGCGCGGTGGACGTGACGGAAGGCGTGCGCTGATACACGGCGGCCGAAGGAGCGCCAGCCCGGTCTCGGCGTAACGGATGCGCTCGCCCGGAGACAGGATCCAGAGAGGCATATGAAGACGCGCTCGCTGGCGAACGCATGGCCGGCTTTCACGCTGGCGCTCGCGTGGCTGCTCACCGGCAGCGTGCTTCCAATCGCGGCGGAAGATGCGGCGCGCCTGGCCGGAGTCGTGCTCGACGAATCGGGAGGCGTGCTGCCCGGTGTCACGGTGACGGTGACGCAGGCGTCCGCTCCGGGCGGACCGCTGGTGCAGGTGACCGACGCGGGAGGAGCCTTCGAGTTCGCCAACCTCAGTCCAGGACAGTACACGCTCGTGATCTCGCTTCCCGGGTTCAGGGACAAGCGAGAGATCATCCGTGTCCGCGCCGGCGAAGCGATCGTCCGGCGGTGCGCGCTCGCGCTGGCGACGCTGGCCGAAGCCGTGCAGGTCGTGGCCGAAGCGGCGCTGGTCGATCCGCGGGTGCCCACCGGTGAAGCGCATGTGGCGGAACGCGTGCTGGCAGCGGTGCCGCTCGCCCAGGACCGTTTCGAGGACGCGCTGCCGCTGCTCCCGAGCACCATCCGCGGCCCCGACGGACTCCTGGCCACGGGCGGCGCGCGTCCCAACCAGAGCGCGCTGCTCGTGAACGGAGTCAACGGCACCGATCCGGTGACCGGGCAGTTCGCCGTCCGGCTGCCCCTCGAGGCCGTCGACGCCCTCAAGGTGCAGTCCGGTATTTCCTCGGCGGAGTTCGGCAACGCGACGGGCGGCGTCACCAACGTGCTGACCCGGTCCGGCCAGGACGCATGGGACTTCCAGTTCCAGAACTTTCTGCCGCGCTTCCGGTTCAAGGAGGGGGGCGTCCGCGGCGCCGACGCGTTCACGCCCAGGCTGCGGCTGGCCGGCCCGATCCGGCGCGGGCGCCTCTGGTTCGCCGAGACCGCCAACTACCGGTTCGTCCGGTCCAGAGTCAACGAGCTCGAGCCGCTCGGGCTCGATCGAAGCGAGCAGCAGTTCGAGAGTTTCGACTCGGTGACGCAGGTCGACTACGCGCTGCGGCCGTCGCACCGGGTCACCGGCACGTTCGTCTGGTTCCCGAGCAACATCGACAACGTGCAGCTCGACACGCTGCACCCGTTCGAGGCGACGCCCGACCTCGCTCAGCGCGGCTGGAACGCCGCCGTCTCCGAGCGCGGCCTGTTCGGGTCGGGCAGGGCCCTCGACGTCTCGGTCTCCATCAAGCAGTTCGATGTCGCGGTTCAGCCCAAGACCCGGGAGCCGTCGCACACGACGGCCGACGGCGTCCGCCGGAACTACTTCAACCGCTTCGACCGCGACAGCCGCCGGTACGACGGGTCAGCGACGCTGACGACGTCGATCGACGATCGCGGCGGCGATCATCTCCTCAAGCTCGGCGCCAGCGCCGCACGCACCCGGTACGACGGTGTCGACGACAGCCTGCCCATTCTGGTGATCCGCGCCGACGGCTCGCTGGCGCAGCGGATCGACTTCGTGGGCGATCCCGCCGTCGGCGCGACGAATACGGAGGTTGCCGGCTTCATCGATGACCGGTGGACGCCGCTCCCGTCCCTGACGGTCCACGCGGGCGCGAGGTACGCCTACGAGGGGATCGCCGGCGACCATACCGTGGGGCCGCGCGTGGAGCTGGCGTTCAGGCCCTTCTCGGGGGAGCGCACCGTCGTCAAGGCCGGATACGGCCGCCTGTACGACAAGCTCCCGCTCAACGCGAAGGACTTCACCCGTCACCAGCGCCGGCGTCTGGCCCCAGACGCCGCGCCGGGCGGCGCGGTCGCCGGGTCGATCGTCGAGCTCGAGAACCGCATCGCGGCTCCCGGCTTGCGCACGCCGCTGACCGACGCGTGGAACGTGGAGCTGGACCGCATCCTGGCCACGGATCTCATGCTGCGCGTCACCTATCAGGAGCGGCACGGGAAGCGGGAGCTGGTCGTGGACGCGGCCGACGCGGCGTTGCGTCTGTCGAGCGGCGGGCGATCGTACTCTCGCACGTTCGAGGTCACGGTGCGCCGCCGCCTCGAGCGCAACGGCGAGATCACCGTGTCCTACGTGCGCTCCAAGGCGCGCGGGAGCCTCAATGACTTCGTCTCGCTCTTCGGCACGACACGCGATCCGATCATCCGGCCGAACGAGTTCTCCCGCCAGCCGTTCGATGCGCCCAACCGGTTCCTGGCGTGGGGCGTCATCAATCTTCCGCGGACGATCACGATCGCGCCCACGATCGAGTACCGCGAGGGGTTTCCGTACACGGTGCTCGACGAAGAACAGCAGGTGGTCGGCTCGCGCAACCGCGGCGGGCGCTTCCCGAACCTCTTCACGCTCGACCTGCAGGCGACGAAGGAGGTTCGGCTGACCAGGACGCGCCGGGCGCGGGTGGGCGTCCAGCTCTTCAACCTCACGGACCACTTCAATCCGCGGGACGTGCAGAACAATCTCGGAAGCCCGGCGTTCGGGGCGTTCGCCAACAGCGCCGACCGGCAGGTCCGGTTGAAGTTCGTCCTGCTGTTCTGACCTTCATGGCGACGGCTGCCGGTCCGACCATCGGAGGGCCGCGCTGATGGCCGGGCTCGACGAGCTGCCTTTCTGGCTGCGCACGACACTCACCCTCTATCCCCGGCGGCGCGTCGACCCGGTGCCCTGCTCCTCCAGCGGCACCCAGCGTCCAGCTCTCAGTGGCGGATCTTGGACCGGCGTGCGAGGGCGATAACACCCGCTATTGGAGCGGTCTCCCCTTCGTCTCTGGGATAGTCACCCATGAGAAAGCGGCCAACAGAAACGCTATCGCGGTGATGGAAAGAGCGACCCTGAATCCCCAAGTTTGGGCCAGCGACCCGACGGCGAGTGGCGCGATAGCGCTGGCCACCCGTCCGATGTTGTACGTGAACCCCTGGGCGGTGGCGCGGATCTTCGTCGGGTAGATTTCGGCGGTCACGACGGCGAAGCCGCTGAAGTAACCCGTCCCAAAAAACGCGACGAAGGGGCCGAGAACGAGCAACATGAGCGGGTTCCGCGTGAAGCTGTAGGCGAGGACCAGCAGCGCTGCGAGAGAGAGATATGAAATGTAGCTAACTTTTCGTCCGAGCACGTCGCTGATAAACCCGAACGTAACATAGCCGAACCACATCCCGATTTGCATGGCAATGATCAGGCCGGACATCGCGGACGCACTCAACCCGATGCCGCCCTCCGAAGTGGGCAGCGACAGATATGCGGGGATCCAGAGATTGAAGCCCCACCACCCGAACATCGTGCAAGCGTTCATAACCGTCACGCTGAGCGTGAGCCCCAGCATGCGGCCACGGAAAATGTCGCCGAAACCGCTCCGCGCGTCTGTCGCCACGGTCCTCGAGCGCCGCCAGATCTCTGGTTCCTCGACCCGGCGGCGAATCCAGAACGTCAGGAGCGCCGGCAGTATGCCGACAAAGAAGACGGCTCGCCAGCCCCACACCGGCAGAACGATGGCGGTCACCGCCGCCGCGGCCGCGTAACCGACTGCCCAAGCGCTCTGCATGATGCCAAGCGCCTTGCCACGGTGTTCGGTGGGCCAGGTCTCGGACACCAGCGCCGCTCCGCTCGCCCACTCACCTCCCATGCCTAGTCCGAGCAGCACGCGGAACACGGCGAGCTCGGCAACTGTCCGTGAGAGACCGCATGCCGCTGTGAAGACCGAGTAGATCAGGATACTGGCCATAAGGGCCCGGGTCCGACCAAAGCGGTCCGCAGCAATGCCGAATACCATGCCGCCCACGGCCGAGGCCAGCAGTGTGACTGACCCGAGCAGTCCGGCCGTCGTTTTCGCCATGTCGAGGTCAGCGATGAGCGAGGCCAGGACGAGTGCGTAGAGCATTACGTCAAACGAGTCGAGCATCCAGCCAAGGAAGCCGGCGACCAAAGCACGCCTCGCTTGCGGGGTGGCCTCCCGCCACCACGTGAACAGCCCGCTCGACGACTGCCTGGCGGGGAGCGTGGTACTCATGTCTGCCCCTCAGCAGGACCGTAGCCGCCGCCGCCGGGCGTCTCGATGCGTAGGCGGTCGCCTGCATCAAGCGTGACGCGCGCCTTGCCACCGATTGTCTCTTCGCGACCGGCGCGGGTGACTGTATTGCGCCCGCAGGCGCCCGGCTCGCCACCCGCCGCGCCGTACGGCGCAAAGCGCCGCCGCTCCGAGAGCACGGTCACCTCCGTCGCGGTCAGCATCTCGTACTCACGAACGATCCCTTGGCCCCCGCGAAAGCGGCCGGCTCCGCCGCTCTCCGCCCGCAAGCCATAGCGCAGGATACGCACCGGCAGATAGTGCTCGATCGCTTCAACAGGCGTGTTCCGCGTGTTGCTCATGTGGGTGTGGACGCCGCTGATGCCAGAGAGGCCTTGCCGGCCTCCCATGCCGCCTCCGATGGTCTCGTAGTACGCGAACCGCCGGCCGGTGCGCGGATCGACTCCACCGAGTGTCACATTGTTCATGGTCCCCTGGCTCGCAGCGGGCATCAACTCGGGCAACGCCTGGCCCAGTGCGCCAAGCAACACGTCTGTGATTCGCTGCGAGGCCTCGACGTTGCCTCCCGCCATCGCGGCCGGCCGGCGAGCGTTCACCAGAGTTCCTTCGGGAGCAATCACTCGAATCGCGCGCCCAATGCCTTCGTTATAGAGCACGTCCTCGCGCACCAGGCAGCGGAAGGCGTAGAGCGTGGCCGACAGGGTGATCGCCAAGTTGGCATTCACGCCGCCGCCGGTCTGTGCCTCTGTCCCGGTGAAATCCACCTCCGCCCGATCGCCGGCGATGCGAACGGCCACCCGAATCCAGATCGGCTTGTCACTGAATCCGTCGTCGTCCATGCAGTCTTCAAACCGGTACTCGCCATCCGGAATCCGCGCGATCGTCGCGCGCATGACGCGGTCCGTGTAGTCCTGCATCGCGGCGGCGTAGCGTTCGACACGGCGCCGCCCGTACTTCTCGACGATTTCACGGAGCCGGCTCTCGCCGACGCGGGTTGCGGCGATCTGCGCCGTCAGGTCGCCCTCTCTCTCCTCGGGCGTCCGAACGTTGGCGAGGATCAGAGCCATGACATCGAGGACCACGTCGCCACGGTCCACCAGCTTGGTCGGGGGGATGATGATGCCTTCCTGATAGATCTCCCTGGCAAGCGGCATCGATCCGGGACTCATGCCGCCGACGTCCGAATGGTGCGCTCGGTTCGCCACGTAGAACGCCGGCCTCCGGCTCCGGCCGAGACACACCGGTGCCACGAGCGTGATGTCCGGCAGGTGTGTGCCGCCGTGAAACGGGTCGTTCAGAATGACGATGTCACCGGGTTGCATCGGGCAGTGATCGATGGCCGCGCGGACCGACAGCGGCATCGCACCGAGGTGGACCGGCATGTGATCCCCCTGTGCGATGGTCGCGCCGTGTGCGTCATAGATCGCACATGAGTAGTCGAGGCGCTCCTTGATGTTTGGCGAAAACCCAGTCCGGCAGAGCGTGACCCCCATCTCTTCGGCGATAGAGACCAGAATGTTCTTGAAGATCTCGAACTCGACAGGATCGAGGCGCATGTGTGTGGCCGGCAAAGTGACAGTGTTTGATTGGGCCGCTTACACGGCAGCGAGCGACCGCTCCTTCAGACGCGCCGCGCCGCGCGCCGCGGCTTTGACGGCTATGAGGTTGCCGAACTCGTCGATGCGGAACTGGAAGCGGGGCGGCACCACGGTGGTCGCCTCGGGTCCGGCGATCACCGCCGGCCCCTAGCCCGTCGCTCCGGCCGGCAATTCGTCCCGCCGATAGAAACCCGTTTCGACGCGCCGGCCGCTGAAGAAGGCCGGCCGCAATGCTCTCGGGGCGATCGATACGGCTTCGGGGACCGCCGCGCGCGGCAGTTCCGGCTTCGCCGTGACGCCGATCGCCTTGACACGCACGTTCACCACCTCGGTCGGCCGTCCGGAACTTGCGTAGCCGTAAAGGCGTCGATGGCGGCGATCGAACTCGGCCCGGTAATCGGCGTCAAACGGCACGGTAATTTCGTGCGACTGACCGACGTACCGCACGTCGAGGGCACGCTCGACGACGCTGCGTTCCCGTTCGAACCCTTCATTGCGGAGGTCCGAGAAAGCACGCTCGACGAGCGGCGCAAAGCGGCGCTCCAGTTCGTCTGGCTTGAACTCGTCGGCAGGCCGCAACACGCTCTGCGAGTAGTCCTTCTTCACATCGGCCAGCAGCATCCCGAGCGCGGACAGAACACCGGCATGCCGGGGGGCAATGACGGTTGTGATGTCGAGCACGTCGGCGATTTCACAGGCGTGCATCCCGCCAGCGCCTCCGAACGCGAGCAATGCAAAGTCTCGCGGATCGAAGCCCCGCTGTACGGAGACGACGCGAATGGCGCGCTCCATGTTGGCGTTGGCCACGCGCAGGATTCCCTCACACAACGCGATGTCTGTCATCCCGAGCC
>JACPDI010000057.1 GCA_016184105.1 Acidobacteriota bacterium | reverse complement strand
GAACTTCCCGATCAAGTTGAACAACAAGCTCGCCGCCCTCCAGGGAATCGTCGAGGGTGGTGATGCGAAGCCGACCGCCCAGTCTTACGAGGTGTTCAAGGAGTTGTCGGCGCGCCTGGACAAGGAACTGGCGCGGCTCGACGCGGCGCTCCGCACCGATGTGGAGGCGTTCAACAAGCTGCTCCGGGGCAAGAGGCTGGAACCGGTGCTGGCAGCTGCGACGAAGGCGGCCACGACCGAACCGTGATCGTTGCGCGGCGATTCATAGTCTCAGGGCGCGTGCAGGGCGTCGGCTTCAGGTTCTTCGCCGAAGAGCAGGCACGCGCCGAACACCTCTCCGGCTACGTCCGTAACCTGCCGGATGGGCGCGTGGAGGCCGTGGCGCAGGGCGAAGAGCAAAGCGTCCTGCGCTTCGAACGCGCGCTCAACCGCGGCCCGCGATCCGCGATCGTCGAGCACGTCGCAGCCGAAGCGCTGCCCCCTGAAGACCGTCACGGGTTTTCGATCCGATCCTGAGGAGATGAATGAACGAACTGAAACAGAAGATCCGCAGCGTGCCCGATTTCCCCAAGCCCGGCATTCTGTTCTACGACATCACCACGCTGCTGCGCGATCGCGACGGCTTTCGGATGGCCATCGACAGCCTGTCGATGCCGTTCGAAGGCAAGGGCATCGATCTCGTCGTGGGCATCGAGAGCCGCGGGTTCATCCTGGGAGGAGCCATCGCCGATCGGATCGGCGCGGGGTTCGTGCCCGTTCGAAAGCTGGGCAAGCTCCCCGCGAAAGCCATCCGCGTGACGTACGATCTGGAATATGGGAGCGACAGCCTCGAGATGCACGAGGATGCGGTCGTCAGAGGCCAGAACGTGCTGATCGTGGACGACCTGCTCGCGACCGGCGGCACCGCACGCGCGACCGTCGACCTGGTCAGGAAACTGGGGGGAAACGTGCACGGGTTGGCGTTCCTGATCGAACTGGTGGAGCTGAAGGGCCGGGCCCGGCTCGAGGGGGAAAATCTGTTCGTCCTGCTGCGCTACTAAACGAACTGGTTGTCCGGGGTGATCACGAAGGCCTGCCGGAGAACGGACCGCCGCAGGCCTGGACTGGCGAGCGACGCCGTCACCCGGATGTGATCTGAGCCGCGCTGCACCCACTCGGCGACAACCGTCACCGTGTACTCGCGGCTGTCGCGGCCGGTGATCTTCTTGACGCGCGGCACGCCAATCGCCTCACGCCACACCGCGTGAGAGACCTCCCGCAGGCGGGCGACCTCGTCCTCGATCATCTCCCGCCGAACGTGCACTTCCCAGACAAACGGCTCGCGCCCCACGCGCGGGAATATAACAAACCCCGGCGTTTTTCTCAGGTACAATGTGCTGTTCCCGCGCCCGTAGCTCAGATGGATAGAGCACCGCCCTCCTAAGGCGGGGGCCGCGCGTTCGAATCGCGCCGGGCGCACCATTATTGCGGCGGGATCCCGGACGCCAAGGGCCGGGCCGACTGGAGTGATGCGGCGTGAAACGATCTGAAAGACACCACCTGAAAGAAAACGAGCTGGTTGCACTTGTCGACCGCACGCGCGATGTCGTCGTCGCGCGCCGCCGGGAACTGATGCTCGCCGTGACCGCGATCCTGGTGCTGGCCGTGGCTGCCGCCGGCTACTTTTCCTGGCGGGCGCGGGCGGAATCACGCGCCTCGGCGCTCCTCGCCGACGCCATGACGACGCTCGAAGCGGAGGTCGTCACGCCGGCGCCTCCGGCCGCCGGCCAGCCGGCCCCGAAACCACCGGCGGGCACGTATCCAAGCGAGCAGACGAAGTTCCAGGCGGCCGTTCCGAAGCTCACCGCGGTGTACACGCAGTATCCATCGACCGACGCAGGGCGGGCTGCCCGTTATTTCGCGGCGAACGCGCTGGCGACACTCGGGCGCCGGGCCGAGGCCCAGGCGCGCTACCAGGAACTGGTCGATCAGGGCGGCATCTACGCGGAAATGGCGCGGCTCGGGCTCGCCGGCCTCCTCTCCGGCAGCGGCGACCACGACCGGGCGATCGCCATTTACAAAGAGCTGTCGGCCGACCCCGACGCCAGCCTGCCGCTTGATGGCGTGCTGATACAACTTGGGCGGGTCTATGCGAAGGCCGGGCGAAAAAGCGAAGCGCAGCAGACCTACTCGCGTATCGTGCAGGAGTTCCCGGAGTCGCTGTACGCCGCCGACGCGCGCCGCGAGCTCGAGGCGCTGAAGAAGTCCTGAAGCAAAACGGGGCCTGGCGGAGGGGAGCAGCCGCCAGACCCATAAACCCTGAACCCTGAATTTAGACCGCGCAGCTGACCGCCGCCGGCCCCGCGGCCATCGCCTGCGGTTCGACCAGCAGCCGCAACGCGTATCCGCCGGGCACGCCGGTGTCCTCGCTGCACGGCGCCACGCGGTAGACGGCCGCGAGGACCGCGTTCCGCCGCAGCGCCTCGGGCAGCGACCCGTGCTGACGTTCGTTGCGATCGACCTGGAAATACACCAGCCGGTACAACGGGATGGGCGCGCCGTTCACGCAATCCACGGCAACGCCCGTATCGCTGATGTCGCGAGTCACCACGCGGGAGAGTCGCGTCGTGCCGCGCGAGTCCTTCCACACAATCTGACCTGAAACCTGAATGGGCCGACGTTCGGCTGCGCGCTGCTGGGGCGCGCCGCCCTGAACGAGTCTGAATCGCTCCATGTTCGGGGTCCTCCGGTAAAACCCGGCTCGTGCTTAATCAAGCTGCGCGCCGGGTTCGGAGCCGGTCTCTCGGGACGGGCTCAGCAACGCCCTAAACCCAACGATGAGATGGGTTTAGGCTTTGTTCTCAGGAGGACGTGGGACAGCCGGGCCTTGGATACCAAGTAAACGGTCAATATGTTGGTGGATATTTGGTAGTCATGCGTGGGCCGATATTCCGAGCCGCTGGAGCTTCAGGTACAGGCCCCGGCGCGTCAGGCCGAGGACGCGCGCTGTTTCCGAGATGTTGCCGCTGCTGTCTTCGAGCGCCGCCCTGATCATGTCGCGCTCCAGCTTCTCGACGGCGGTCGCCAGCGTCTGCCCGCGGCCCCGGCGCGGCGCAGGAGACGAGGCGTTGAGCGCGGCCAGGGTGGGGGAGAGATGGTCCGGTCCGATGCTGCTGCCGGCCGGCGCCATCGCCACGGCGCGATGGATCTCGTTTCGGAGCTGGCGCACGTTGCCCGGCCAGTTGTAGACGTCGAAGAGATCGAGCGTCTCGGGCGACAGCCGAACGTCCGGTTTTCCCAGCCGTTCCGCCGCTTCTCGCACGAAATACGTGCTCAGGTGCGGGACCTCTTCCCGCCGATCGCGCAGCGGCGGCACGTGGATCCGGATGACGCTGAGGCGATAGAAGAGGTCCTCCCGGAACCGCCCCTCCGCCACCCGCTGCTCGAGGTCGGCGTTGGTCGCGGCAATCACGCGCACGTCCACGCGAGTTGGCCGCGTCTCACCGACGGGAAGAATCTCTCCCTGTTCAAGGAAGCGGAGCAGCTTCGGCTGCACGTCCAGCGGCAGGTCACCGATTTCGTCGAGAAACAGCGTGCCGCCCGCGGCCGAGCGGATGACACCGGGTTGATCCGACACCGCGCCGGTGAAGGCCCCCCGCCGATGCCCGAACAACTGGCTGTCTGCGAGGTCGCGCGTCGCGGTCGTGCAATTGAAGGGCAGGAAGGTCGCGGGGCGACGCGTCGATCCTGCGTGGATCGCGCGCGCCACCAGGTCCTTGCCCGTGCCGCTTTCGCCCGTCAGCAGGACGGTCAGGTCGTTTCCCTGCAGGCGCTGGATTAACCCTACCACGCGGTTCATCGCCGGGCTGGCGCAGACAAACCCGGGCAGGAGCGGCTCGAGCGAGTGCTCCGCCGCCGTCGACGTCGCTTCGAACCCCTTACCGCGGGCGCGGGCCAGCTCGAAACCCTGACGCGTCACGGCCGCAATCGTGCGGAAGCGCTGCGCCAGCATGCCGCTGAACGTCCGCGCCGAGGTGACCACGGCGAAGCGCGGGCCGTCGGCGTCACGGCCGAGCGGCTCGACGAGCATGGCCGATCCGTAGGTGGCACCGCGCGCCGCGGCCCCCGCCAGCGCCTTCGCGGTGTGGGCGTCGCACCCCGCAAACGCGATGACCCGCGGCTCGGTCCCGGCCGGCTCCACAAAGAGGACGGCCGACTCTGCGTCGCACGCTTCGAGTATGGCGCTGGCCGCCTCGCGCCCGAGCAGATCGGGCACGCTGGACGCGTCCACCAGCCTCCGCACCACGGCATCATCGCCGTCCACCTGGGGGCCGACGTATTCGCCGGTCGCCGCGGTCGGAATGCTGAGCGCCGCATCGCGGGCGTCCGCCAGATCCGGCTGCGCCCCCAGGCTTTCGAAGATGGCCGCCGCCTCGCTCAGGTGCTTGCGCGCGCGCGAGCGGGCGCCGGCGCTGCCGGCGAGCACCCCGAGCGCGAGCTGGCTCAATCCCGCCTGGTAGCGTTCGCCAAGCAGGTCGAAGACGCTGACGCTTTGGCTCAGATCGTGGTACGCCTCGGTGGGTTTGCGGAGCCGTGCGTGCAGCGATCCGCGCACGCGGAGGAACTCTCCCCACAGGCCCGGCATGCTGGCCGGATCGATCCTCGCCCCCACGTCTGACAGGTGTTCGGAGGCCTCGTGAAGGCGGTCGGCAGCCAGCAGGGCTTCGCACGCCACGAGGCCAGCCTGGAGCGCCTCGATGGGGGGCGCGGAAATGGCCTGCGCCGTCTCGCCCGCGAGGGCCAGGGCGTCATCGACGCGTCGCTCGCGCAACGCGACCCGCGCTTCGAGCACGCGAATGGACCACTCGTACCAGCGGCTCGTCTGGAGCCCGTATTCGCCGTACGCCTCGCGCGCCTGCCGCAGGCAGTCGTTGGCCGCGCGGTAATTACCGCGAATCAGGTGAATCTGGGCCAGCGTGTCGAGCACGGCGCCCCGCGTCTCGCGGCGAAAGTGCGTGGGGCTTGGAATGTCGAGGGCGCGGTTCAACACCTGGTCCGCGCGCGCCAGGTTCCCGACCCGAACGCAGATCTGCCCGAGCGAGGCGAGCGCCACCGCGAGGCCGTGAGGCGACCCGACCTGCTCCTGCAGCGAGACGCTGCGCTCGGCGAGCGCCAGCGCCTGTTCGTACCGGTGCTGCATCAGGGCGCCGTTCGCCTGATCCCCGCAGACGGTCGCCACCACGTCGTCGGCGCCCGCCATTCCCGCCAGTCGCTCCGCCTGGCGCAGGGCCGACATCGCGTCCTCGAACCGGCCGTCCTGGGCGAAGGTGATCCCCGAGAGAGAGTGGACGAGCGCCAAGTGGCGGCGGTCGCCAGCGGCGTGAAGCGCCGGGGCCGCGGCGTTCAGGTGCTCGCGGACGATTGCCGCATCGCCCACCTTGCGATAGCAGATGGCGAGCTCGTAGTGCGCAAGGCCAATCGCCCTGGAGTCGTGGGCGCGGTCGGCGTGCTTCAGCGCCCGTCCAAGGAGTGCGACCGCCCGGGACGGTTCCCCTCGCGCCGTGGCCAGCTGGGCGTGAAGCCGCCAGAGATTGGAGAGCAGCGTGGGATCCAGCCGCTCCCGGATCTCGTCCGGCTGCTTGCCGAGGGCGTCGGCCGCCCGGGGCAGGTCGTCCTGGAGGAGCCAGGCTTCGGCCAGCCCGCAGCGCAGGGCGGTCGTCTCGGCCCTGGGCAGGCGGGGGTCGCGGCTGGCCCGGGACAGCAGCTCGGCAGCCTGGGCCCCCTGACCCCGTTCGAGCGCCGCGAACGCCTGCGCCATCAGCGGATGACGGTCAACGGTGGCGGTCACCACGCGGCATAGTATACCGCGTATACAGGCTCAGGTGTATAGCTATCTCCGGGCTGACCGATAGCCGAGCATTTTGTACACGAGCTTGGCACAGAGGAAGTTGGGGGCGACCAAGGGGGGCATGGGGCACAACTCGACCAGGTCGCACCCGACGACGGTGCGGGCGGCGAAGACCCTGCGAAGCAGGGCCGTGGCCTCGTACCACGACAGGCCGCCGGGTTCGGGAGTGCCGGTACTGGGCATGATTGCCGGATCGAACGCGTCCACGTCCACCGTGATGTAAACCGGATCTCCGAGCGATGCGACGATGCGGTCCATCCACGCGGGATCGCGGCGCATGTCGTGATCGTAGAAGATGGTGGTCTTCAAGCCGGGGATCGCCTCAGCCTCCTCCACCGAAAGGCTGCGGATCCCGACCTGCGTCACCGGGGCGTGTTCCAGGGTGCGGCGAATCGCGCACGCGTGGTTATGTTTCGTCCCCATGTAGCTGTCCCGGAGGTCGGCGTGCGCGTCCAGTTGCAGCACGTGGAGGCCGCGGTGCCGCTTCGCCGCTGCGGCCACCAGCGGCGGCGTGATCGAATGCTCGCCGCCGAGCGCCGCGAGGAACTTGTCTTTCGCGAAGATCTCGGACGCGACGCGCTCGATTTCCGCCATCACTTCCGCCATCTCGCCGAAGGGCAGTTCCATCTCCGGGAGCGTGTAGATGCCGACCTCGTGGACGTCCATCTGCAGTTCTTCATCCCACAGTTCCATGTGAGAGGAAGCCTGGATGATCTCGCGCGGCCCGCTGCGGGTGCCGGGCACGTAGGAGGTCGTGCGCTCGAACGGGATCGGCAGAATCACGACGCGGGCGGTGTCGAACTCCGGGGGATTGGCGGTGGCGCCGCCGAAGATCGACGGGTCGCCGTAGTCGTAGCGGACGGGTAGCTTCATTCACGTGCCTCGTAGCGGCCGTCCGGCAGGGGCCGGCCATCGACCCTCAAGACGCGGCCTGCCGGGTCGAACTCGGGTCGCCGCCGCGCGCTCGCGCGGCCGGCCGACGTCGTGGCCAGCGCCGTCACGAGCAGCGGCGTGGCGATTGTCGCGTCGGCGTGGACCGTGACCTGCTCGGCGTCGGTCGCGAGCTTGCCCCAGCTTTTCGCCTCGTCCAGCGTGGAGCCGGATGCCCCGCCGAAGTGCGGCACGTCGGTGACAATCTGCAGGGCGAAGCGGTGTCCGCCGACGCGGTCGTCGTAGAACTCGGCCTGCACGCTGGCCTGGTTGATGAAGTTTTTCGGCGTACCACCGCCGAGCACGATCGACGCGGTGTGCGGCCGGCGGATCACGATGTTCGCCGATTCGATGATGTCGCCGATGATGTCGATCTGTCCCGCGCCGGGCGTGTGATGCCGGGCCTGCGACAGCCCCATGCCGATCGACGAGTCCGCGATGGCGGGGCAGAAGATCGGGACCTTCGCCCGGTACGCGGATGTGAGAATGCCGTCCTGCCCGGTTTCGCGCCAGAGATGCTCTCCCAGCTTGTACAGGAACTCGCGCGACGTGTAGGGACGCGATTCGAGGGTTGCGGCGAAGCGGGCAATCCACTCGTCGTTCTCGCAGAATTCGTCCTCGTCTGCGTACGTGTCGTAGACGCGGTCGATGCGCGCCTCCTGCAGCGCGGCGTCGTCCTGGCGGGGCGAGCCGATGAAGTGGCGCCGGCCGCGGGTCTCGTGGAGGTCGTGATACAGGTTCGCGCCCGTGGACACGAGGCAGTCGACGTAGCGATGCTCGATCAGGTGGGCGATGAGCAGCCGGAGCCCGCCGGCGCTGAGCGCGCCGGCCATGCCCAGGAAGATGGTCACCTCCGACTCGAGCATCTTCTGCCAGATGCGATGGGCTGTGGCGAGGTTGCGCCCCTGGAACGAGATGCGTTCCATGCGGGCGAGGACCGTCTCCGCGCTCAGGTTGGCCTCGACGCGGAATGGTTCGACCGGCGTTGTGAGGAAACGCTGCTTCTTCGCCATTCGGCCGACATTATAGCGGTGAGCGCGCGTCAGAACGCACAGCCCAGGCGCGCGAAGATCGCGGGACCATCGCGCGCGCCGGAGCGGTCGCGGCGGAACGCGATGCCGGAGACGAGCGTGAGCGGAACGTAATGGCCAAGCACGACGTCGGCCGAGGCCTCGACGCCCGTGCTGGCCCGAAGGTCGGCCGCGCGGAAGCGGGTGGTCCACGCGTGGGCCGCATCGAGGAACACGGCGGCGTGAATCTGGCGGAGGAACACCGGGAGGCGCCAGAGGCCGCGCTCGACGATGAAGAGCGGCGTTCGGTAGTCGATGCTGGCAACCGCCGCACGGTATCCCGTGATGTCATCGGCGTGGAAACCGCGCGCGAGGCCCACGGCATCTCGCCCGAAAGAGAGCGAGGAGCCCGGGGCGGCGGGCCCGCCGGCGCCCAGCACCCGCCGGCCGGCGCGGTCTCCCCACGAGGCGGCCGCGGCCGCGCGCAGCGCCAGCACGCGGTGGCGGCCGCCGGCACGGGAATACGCGCGAATGTCCGCCGACAGGGTCGCGGCGCTGGCATCGGCGCCGAGCACCCGCCGCGTCAACTCCGCGGTGACCCCCGCAAGGATGCCTTCCTCCGGTGAGACCGAGTAGCCGAAGCGTCGAGCGGTCGTGACCTGATACCCCGCCCGGAGCGACCGGCGATCGAACTCCGCGCTCGGGTCCCGCTCGCGCGTCGCGTGGAAGGCGCCGAACAGGGTCTGCCGGCGGCGCACGGTGCGGAAGGGAAGACTGAACCCCGCGTCGAGGCTGGTCTCGCGGTAGTCCGCGTCCTGCCACACCGTTACATCATCGGACGCGGCGATGAAGAAGGTCGGCCGCAGGCGATCGTAGAGATAGACCGCGTTCCAATCGGGCCGCGTGCGATCAGACCAGCGGACCGTGCCCGCGTACGCATGGCGTCCCAGCGCGTCGATGCCTGCCGTGCCCGCTCCGATTTCGAAACGGTCCTGGTCGGCCTGCACGATTGGCATCCAGAAGCGCGGCACGGCGGACGCCGGGCGGTACGGCCGCGAGGGCTGTATCGACGCGGCCGTGGTCTGCGCCGCGACGGGCAGCGCCGGCGCGTCCTCCCGCCGGATGCTCAGCGCGGCCGGCAATCCTTCCACCGCCGCACCCGCCGACACGAACACGTCGTAGCCGTCGGGCGTATAACCGATGAAGGCGATCCGCCCGTCGCGTGTTGACACGGCGGCGGACCGTGCGCCGTCAACCGCGGCGACGACGAACGTGCTCGCCGCCGTCTCGAGATCGGCGGACACGATCGCTGAGGGCGCCGCCGGGCGTTCCCACGTCACGAGCAGCCGGTGCGAGCCGGTCCATTCCGGTTCGCCGACCCTCCCCTGGCCCGCGGTGATGGTCGCGGCCACCGCACCGGACGCCGCATCGATGATTGCGACGTGGGGAAGGGCGCCGAGCCGGCGTCGCTCGACGGCGATCCGCGCGCCGTCCGGCGAAAACCGCGGCGCACCGAACTGCGTCCCTGCCTCGTGGAGCACGGTCGTGGCGACGCCGAGCGATGGCTTCCCGCCGCGCCGCTCGACCGGAAACCGGACGATCGAGCCGGCGCCCTGTCGTTCGACCGCCGCGATCAGCCACCGGCCGTCGGCGGAAACATCCGGATCCACCGCGCGCGAGCCCTTCGTCAGCCGGTGGACCTCTCGCGTGTCGAGATTGAGCACGAACAGGTCGCTCTGGAGCGCGGTGCTCCGAGTCAGCTCGCGTTGATCGAAGAACACAAGGGTGCCGGAAACCGCAAGGCGCTCTCCGAGGTAACGGTTGGCGAGGCGCTCCGGCGGGCCGCCGTTCGGCGGCACGCGCATCAATGCGGGGAACGCGTGCGGCGTGCGGGCGCTGTAGAGGATGCTGCCGTCCGGCAGCCAACGTGGGCCGGCCGCCAGGAAGCCGTCGCGCGTCCGGCGCGTCATGCCCGGCGTGGGGACCGGCGCGCCCGGCGCGGTGGCGGCCCGGCTGCGGAGGAACTCGCGCCACAGCTCCCGCGTGGTCGCGCCAAAGACCCGTTTGTAGGCGCCGCCCGGCATGTAAGGGGCGCGTCCCGATGTCGCGTCGGCGAGCCTCCCGAACGCATCCTCGCCGAACCTGCGCGCGAGGTACTCCCGAAACTGTGCCCCGTATGCGTACGGCGCGTGACCGCCCGGCCAGCCGACAAGCGCGCCGGTCGTCCGATCGATCGGTTCGAAGCGCCCGGCGCGCGCCGCGGCGTCCACGATCGCACGAAAGTCTCCGGAGTTGAGCCGCCCGGCGCCCGTCTCCGCCGTTTCATAAAAGGTCGCGAGCCCTTCGACATCCCAGCCCGGCAGGAAGACGTTCGGGTACGCCACCGGCGCCCGGCCGAACACCCCGCGCAGCGCGCGGAAAACGCCGCGCGATCGATCGAGATGGAGGATGTGCGTGTACTCGTGCGTGAACACCAGCCGCAGCCAGTCGTCGGTGTGTCCGACGGTTCCGGAGGGACTGGGCGCGCGCAGGCTGATCTCAATCATGTTGAACGGAAGCGGTGTCGCCCACCCGTTCGCCTCGTCGTGCTGATCGACGAGGATCACGTGGGTATGCCGCCGGGGCAGGGCCAGCAACTGCGGCGACAACGCCACGTGTACTTCTTCGGCCAGGCGCGCGAGCCGGGCCGCGTCGCGCTCTTCCCCCTGATGAAAATGGATCGTGAAGTGCTCGGTGCGGATGGATCGGAATTGCAGCCGGGAATCGTAACGCTCTGATGCAGAGACGTTGACGAACGTGAGCAGGAGGACGACAGGGACGGCCGCCCGTGTCACCCGTCGGCGTCCTTCTTGAGATCGGCAATCAGCGTGAGCGCGTCGAGCGGCGTCAGGCGGTTCACGTCAATGTCGCGCAGGCGGCGAACGACCGGATGATCCTCGGCGGCGGGGGAGCGGAACAGCCCGAGCTGCCGCTGCGGCTCCACGGGCTCGGCGCTGAGCGACGGCCGGCCGCCTCGGCTCAGCTCATCGCGCTCCAGCCCGGCGAGGATCTCCCGCGCCCGCGCCAGCACGCGCGGCGGCAGCCCGGCGAGCCGCGCCACCTGGATGCCGTAGCTGCGGTCCGATCGCCCCGGCACGATCTTGTGCAGGAAGACGATCTCGTCCTGCCACTCCCGGACGATGACGTGGAAGTTGGCCACGCCGGGGACGGCGTCCGCCAGGTCCGTCAGCTCGTGGTAGTGGGTTGCGAAGATCGTCTTCGGGCGCGCCTTCGGGTTGCTCGCAAGGTGCTCCGCGACCGCCCACGCCAGGCTCAGGCCGTCGAAGGTCGCGGTGCCCCGGCCGATCTCGTCGAGGATCACCAGGCTCCGCGATGAAGCGGAATGCATGATGTTGGCGGTCTCCTGCATCTCGACCATGAACGTGGACTGTCCGCGTGCGATGTTGTCGGACGCGCCCACGCGGGCGAACACGCGGTCCACGATCGCCAGCTTGGCGCTCCTTGCCGGCACGAAGGAACCCGCCTGCGCCAGGATGACGAGCAGCGCCGTCTGCCGCAGGTAGGTGGACTTGCCCCCCATGTTGGGCCCGGTGAGAATCACGAGCTGGTTCGACGCGCCGTCCAGCGTAATGTCGTTCGGCACGAACGGGTCGGCCGAATGCCGTTCGACGACCGGATGCCTGGCATCGACGGCCACGAGCTCGTCGCCATCGTGCACGTGCGGCTTGGTGTAGTCGCCGAGGGCGGCCGTATCGGCGAGGGCCGCCAGCACGTCGAGCGTCGCGAGCGTGCGCGCCGCGTCCTGGATGCGGGGCGATTCGGCCGCCACGCTCGCGCGCAGCCGCTCGAAGATCTCCGCCTCGCGCTCCAGGATCCGTTCGTCGGCCCCGAGGACTTTCTCCTCGTACTCCTTCAGCGCGGGCGTGATGAACCGCTCGCCGCCCGCAATCGTCTGCTTGCGGTGGTAGTCGGCGGGCACGGCGCCGAGGTTCGACTTCGAGATCTCGATGTAGTACCCGAACACCCGGTTGTAGCGAATCTTGAGCGACGCGATCCCGGTGCGCTTCCGCTCCGCGTCTTCCATCTCGGCGATCAGCAGCCTGCCGGAGCGGCTCACCCGCCGCAGGTCATCCAGCTCGGGGTCCACGCCGTCCCGTACGCAGTTGCCCTCGCGCGCGAGCGCCGGCGGCTCATCGACCACGGTCGCGGCAATCGCGTCGCGGACGTCCGCGACCTCCTCCATTTCCGAAATGATGCTGCGCGTCAGCGGCGCCTGGAGATCCTCGAGCACCAGCCGCACGCGGGGAATGGCCGCCAGCGACTGGCGCAGCGAGACGAGATCGCGCGGGCCGGCGGTGCCGAGCGCGGCACGCGCGACCAGGCGTTCCATGTCGTGGACCGTCTTGAGCGTCTCGCGCAGCTTCGCGCGCTCCGTGGACCGGAACGCGAACTCCTCGACCGCGTCCAGGCGATCCTGGATGCGCTCGATCGAGAGCAGCGGGCGGAGGAGCCAGGAGCGCAGCAGCCGCCCTCCGGTGGGCGTCACCGTTCGATCGATCTCCTCGAGCAGCGACCCCGCGCGGCCGCCGCCGGCGCCTTCCACGATCTCCAGGTGGCGCAGCGTCGTCGGATCGATGATGAGCGCGTCGCCGCCGCGCCGGAACGACAGCTCGCGCACGTGCGCGAGATCGACCTTCTGCGTGTCACGCAGGTACTGCACGAGCGCGCCGGCCGCCGACACGGCCGCCGCCTGCCCGTCCAGGCCGAAGCCGGCGAGGCTCTTCGCGCGGAGCTGATCGAGCAGGGCGCGTCGCGCGGACTCGAACTCGAACGTCCACGCGTCGGCCTCCGTCACGCGGGGGCCGGTGCCCGCCGGGCCGAACGCGACCGGCGGCGGGGCGCCCGCGGCGAGCACCACCTCGCGCGGCCGAAGAAGCCCGAGATCGTCGGCGAGCGACTGGCGTCCCGCATCGCCGGGATACTCCGTGGCGATGAACTCGCCGGTCGAGACGTCCATCAGCGCGACACCGATCGGTGCCGGGCCCTCTCCGCCCGCGATCGACATGATGAACGCGGGCTCGCGCGCGTCCAGGTACGCCGCGTCGGTCAGCGTGCCGGGGGAAACCACGCGAACCACCTCGCGCCGGACGACCCCCTTCGCCTTGCGCGGATCTTCGACCTGCTCGCAGATCGCGACGCGAAAGCCCTTGCGCACGAGGCGCGCGACGTACCCGTCGGCCGCGTGGTGGGGCACGCCGCACATCGGGATCGCGCCCCCCTGGCTGTCCTTCGACCGCGAGGTGAGCGTCAATTCGAGAGCGCGCGCCGCCACCAGCGCGTCCTCGTAGAACATCTCGTAGAAGTCGCCCATGCGGAA
The DNA here is from genome assembly GCA_016184105.1 of Acidobacteriota bacterium. NCBI lineage: Bacteria > Pseudomonadati > Acidobacteriota > Acidobacteriota bacterium. The sequence goes on along the minus strand of JACPDI010000057.1, from coordinate 61,632 downwards.
AAAGAGGATCGCGTCGCGATACTGGCGCTTCGCATCCAGGTACTGGCGCATGGCCGGCGTGACGTTCGTCGTGTCAGACGGAGCACTCATGCGGGCGGGGTATCGAGTATAACAGGTAGGAATGTCCCGAACGGACCCCGCGTCCTCTGCCGCGGACCTCGTGATCCTCGCGCTCGACACGACGACGCGCGCCGGGAGCCTCGCGGTGTACTGCCGCGGCAGGATCGACGGCGTGTCGGTCGGCGATCCAACCCGTTCGCACGGCGAACGGCTGCCCGGTGATATCTCGGACCTGCTCGACCGCGCCGGGGTTCGCGTGTCGGACATCACGCTTTTCGCCGTCGTGAACGGTCCCGGGTCGTTCACCGGTTTGCGGGTGGGCATTGCCGCGATCCAGGGGCTCGCGATGGCGCTCGGCAGGAACGTGGTGCCGGTTCCCGCGCTCGACGCCTTCGCGGCCTCGACCCTCGTCGGAGACGGGCGCGTAGGTGTCTGGATGGATGCACAGCGCCAGCAGGTGTTCGCCGCGCTGTACGACAAGCGCGACGGCCGGATCGTGCCTGCCGCTCCCGCCGTCTCCTGGCGCCCCGATGCCGTCGTCGAGGCGTGGCAGCGCGACGCGGTGCGGATCGGGACCCTGATCGGCGACGGGATTGACCTGTACGGGGAGCGCGCCCGATCCGCATGGCCCGACGCGCGCGTCATCACTCCGGCGCCGCCGCTGGCGCCGATTGCCGCGGCGATCGCCGCGGCGCGGCCCGGCCTTGCCGTGGCGCCGCACGCGATCGTGCCGATCTACGTCCGCCCGTCCGACGCGGAGATCGCCCGCGACGCCCCGCGGTCGCCGCGGGCATGACCGACATGACGGTGCAGATCGAGCCGGTGTCCCTCGATCGGGATCTCGACGCCATTGCGGCGATCGCGCGCGAGTCGTTCCCGAATCCGTGGTCGCGTGACATGTTCGCGCAGGAGCTGTCGCAACAGCCGCTGACGCGCAGCTACGTGCTGCGAACCCATGAGTATCCGGTGGCGGCGTTCTGCACGTGCTGGCTCGTCATCGATGAGCTGCACATCAACACGATCGCGGTCCGGCCCGAGCTGCGGCGCCGGGGCCTGGCGCGGCTGCTGCTCGACCACGTGCTGCGCGACGCGGCAAGCCGGGGCGCCGCGCGCGCTCTGCTCGAGGTCCGGCGCTCAAACGCGGCCGCACTCAGGCTTTACGAGAACATGGGGTTTTCGACCGAATCAGTCCGCGCCGGCTACTATCCAAATCCGCCGGAAGACGCGCTCGTGCTCGTGCGCACGCTCTGATATACGTCGCCGATGGCCTTGCTGCCCCTCCGAATTGATGGTAAGGTGCCGCTATGACCGCGGTCCGGTCCGACCGATCCCGGTTCCTTCCCAATCGTTCGATTCCACCATTGCTCCACGGCAGTTCTTGCAGGAAAGGGGGCAGGCTATGCCAGACGCGTCAGAGCTGAAGACCTACTTGCTGCAGTCCGACGAGGAATTCCGGACCCTCGCCACGCAGCATCACGAGCTGGAAGAGCGCCTGCAAAATCTCAGTAGCAAGTCATACCTCTCGGACACCGAACAGTTGGAAGAAGTCACCCTGAAGAAGAAGAAGCTGCACCTGAAAGACCGGATGGAGGAAATCCTGCGGCGCGAGCGGAGCGTCTACGCGCCCAGTGAGACGCCGGCCGCGCAGCATTCGCCGCACGCCTGACTTTCGATCGGGGGCTGGGCCCGTGGTCGGCCCGGCCCCGGTCCGCACCCGCTTCGGATTATCCTTACAGGCCAGATGATCATCGATCGGGCGGGGTTTCCGTTTGTCGCCGCCTTTCTCGTTCCCGCGCTCGTGCTGTACGCGGTCGGCTTCGTCGTGGCCGGCACGCTGTGCCTCGCGGTGGCGGCGTTCCTGGCGTTCTTCTTCCGCGACCCGGAGCGCACGGTGCCTGCCGGGGAGCTGGTTGTGTCGCCCGCTGACGGGAAGGTGATGGCTGCGGGGGCGGCGGATCCGCAGAGCGCGCCCCCCGGATCGTGGCAGCAGGTCACGATCTTCCTCTCGCCGCTGGACGTGCACATCAACCGGATGCCGGCCTCAGGCACGGTGACGCGCGTGGACTACTGCCCGGGGACCTTTCTGCCGGCGTACAAGCGCGAGTCCTGCCTGAACGAACGCACGGAGTTGTGGATCGATCACGGCGGGCAGACCATTGTGGTGCGCCAGGTCGTGGGTGTCCTCGCGCGCCGCGTCGTGTGCCGCGTCCGCCAGGGAGACACGGTGACGACAGGTCAACGCTTCGGCCTGATGAAGTTCGGATCAAGAATGGATGTCTTCCTGCCGCTCTCGGCCCGCCTGCGTGTCAGGGCAGGCGACCGCGCGCGCGGCGGAGAAACGGTGTTGGCAGAGTTGTGAACGTTCTTGGATCGCTCGGCACGCGCGACGGCCGGGACCGGCATTTTCGCCGTGGCGTCTTCCTGCTGCCCAGCCTTTTCACGCTGGCCAACCTGTTCTGCGGCTATGCGTGCATCGTGCACGCGATGCGGCGCGACTTCGACACCGCGGCGCTGTTTATCGGCATCGCGATGGTCCTCGACACCCTGGACGGCTTCATCGCGCGGCTCACGAACTCGTCGACGGCGTTCGGGCTCGAGTTCGATTCGCTGGCCGACGTCATCTCGTTCGGTCTCGCCCCGGCCATCCTGGCGTTCTCGTGGGGACTGTGGCCGCTGAAGCGTCTCGGATGGGCGGCGGGCTTTCTGTACGTGACCGCCGCCGCCATGCGGCTCGCGCGCTTCAACATCCAGAGCGCCGGCACGACGGACAAGCGCTATTTCGTCGGGATGCCCAGCCCGGCGGCCGCGGCGATCACCGCGTCGACGGTGTATCTCTATCCGTACGGGCTGTTCGATTATCGCGAGGCGTTGCCGGCGCTGGCCATGGTGCTGGTTCCCGCCGTGTTGATGGTCAGCACGATGCGGTTCCGGAGCATCAAGACGATCCATCTCGGGTGGCAGCGCTCGTACCTGGCCCTGTTCATGGGCGCGGTCGTGATTGCGGCCATTGCCTCCTCTCCGCGGATCGCGCTCGTCGCCCTGGCGTATACCTACCTCGTGTCCGCGTTCGTGGGCTACGCGTGGATGCGGGTTCGACGCCGCGGCACCGAACCCGTCAGCGCCCCGCGATCCGCAGGCGAATAGTCACCGTCGTCCCTTCACCCTTGCGGCTCGCGACGGCAATCGTGCCGCCGCTCAACTCCACGTTCCTGCTTGCGATCGTGAGGCCCAGCCCTGTGCCGGTCGCCTTCGTGGAAAAGTACGGTTCAAAGACCCGCGCGAACGCGTCTTCGTCCATGCCGACGCCGGTGTCCCGCACCGCAATCGCGACGTGCTCGGCTTCGACGCCGACGCTGATGTGCAGGGCGCCGCGGCCGGGCATGGCGTGCAGCGCGTTCTCGATGATGTTCGTCAGGGCCCGAGCGACGAGGCCCTTGTCGGCCATCACGTCCGGGACGGACGGCGGGCAGTCGACGTGCACATCGATGCGGCCATCCAGGCCCGTCCGATAGGGCGCGACGACTTCATCGAGCAGCGCACGGACGCCGGCCGGCGCCGGCCGCGCGGTCGGCGACGAGGCGAAGCTGGAGAACTCGCCGGCGATCTGCCGCAGCAGGCGCACCTGCCCCAGGATCGAATCGACGCAGCTGTCGAGGACGGGCGAGAGCGGTTCGCCCCGATCCGCGTGGACGCGCCGGAGGTGCTCGGCCGAGAGCTGGATCGGCGTCAGCGGGTTCTTGATTTCGTGCGCAACCTGCCGTGCCATCTCGGCCCAGGCTTCCAAACGGTGCGTGCGCTCGAGTTGCTGCTGATGCGTCTTGAGCTCGGCCGCCATCTGGTTGAACGCGTCCACCAGCCGCCGAAGCTCGTCGATCGATCTCACGGCCACGCGGGTGTCGAAATCCCCCCTCGCGATCCGGTGGGCGGCGCGCGTCAGCCGGCGGATCGGATCGGCGATGCGCTCGGCCGTCGGCAGGCCGATGGCCGCCCCGACGATGATGAAGACCAGCACCGCGAGCAGCAGGCCCCGATCGAGCTCTTCGATCTCGCGCTCGATCTCCTGCTGGCGCGACGCCAGCGGCACCGTCACGACGGCGTCGCGTCCCGTGGCGCGGACGGGCGCCGCCGCCACCAGGTACCGCAGATCGCCCACGGTATCCTCGCCCACGAACGTGGGGCGGCGCTGGAGGACGAGTTCGCGGTACACGTCCTCCGGCGTGCGCGTGGGCAGCAGGCCTGAGGCGAAGAGATCGCGCTGGCTGGTGGCCAGCAGCGACGCCCCTTCGAACACGTTGACGTCGCGCCCGATCATCTGGCTCACCTCGACCATCAGGTCGTCGTTGATGGGTGGAGCCGACAGCCCGGCCAGGCGCAGCAGCGCGGCCAGCTCCTCGAGCGCGTGCTGCGCGATGGTCGCCGTCCGCGCCGCCTCCGCGTTGACGTCCACGCGGAGCCGGGTCGCGAAATACGTGCGGATCACGAGCGCGAGCGAGAGAACGGGGATGACCGACGCGGCCACGAACGCGATCAGCAGCTTGCGATAGAAGCTTGCGCGGATGTCGCGCAGCAGCGCGCGTCGCGTCCACGCGCGGCCGCGCGCGACGCGGTTGAACACCCCCATCGCCGCCAGCCCCAGCAGGTAGAACGCCGCGGCCAGCATCGCCAGCTCGGCGAGGTGCACCAGGTGATCGAAGGAACTGAGCGCCGGGTACCCGACGGCGTAAATGCCCGACCGATCGTTGGCGAAGTACACGTGCCACGTCTCGTCGCGCCCCCCCAGGCTCGCCCAGAAGCCCGCGCGCGACCGGTACGATCGCTCGAACAGCGCGTCGTCCAGGGCCCAGACCTGGACCCCGGAGGTATAGACCGGCAACAGGCTCCAGCCGTAGATCACGAGTGCGATCTGCCGCGGATGCCCGGGCTCGCGTGACGGCCGCTCCGCCCGGAAGACCGCGCGATACGGGCTCTCGGGCGAGATGAACGGCAACGCGCTGTAGTCCAGCATCACGTGGAGGACAATGGCGCCGGCAGCCTTCCCGCCGGCATCGCAGAGCGCACGTTCCGCATGCAGGGCGGCCCGCTCCTCCGCGCCAAACGGCCGCGCCTCGCCGAACAGGCGCCAGGTGCAGCTCTCGCTCCGCGTCGTCTGCGCGCTGGCCTCGTACTCGGGGAAGTTGAGCGCGAAGCGGCTCACAAGGCGGCCGTCCGCGGCGTACAGCTCCACCGACGACGTGAGGCGCCGCCGCGCGAGCGCGGTCTCGCTCCAGACGACGAACGCGGGCTCGGTGCTCACGCCCGGCACGTCCGCGCGGACGAGCCCCGGCAGGTTCGGGATGCGATCGATCTCGCGCTCCGCTTGCTCGAGCGTGCCGAGCAGCGCCTCGCGGTGGCGCAGCGCCTCCAGCGAATATTGCGTCTCCACGAGCTTCCGCGTCATCGCCTGCGAGCTGTCGAGCAGCGCGGGATAGACGACCAGCGCCGGCACGAGGAACGCCGGCGCAAAGGCGAGCAGGCGTGCGGACGGCCCGGCGCGGCGGTACCGGGTGGTCACGCGGGGTGCGAGCAGGCCTGCGAGGCCGGCAATCGCGAGGCTCAGGAAGAACGACAGGGACAGGCGCGCGCCCTCCTGAAGCGCGAACAAGGCGACGGCGATCGCAGCTGCGAGCCACAAGGCGATCGGCACCAACGCCGGCCGCGAGCGGCGGGCAACACGCCACGGCGCGAGCGACAGCGCGAGGGTCACCGCGGCCAGCCAGAGCGCCGCGGTCTGCAGGAGAATCACGCCGAAGAGCGACACGAATCGCTCGCCGGACCACGGATGCAGGGACAGGCTCAGAGAGTCGATGCCGGTCAGCACGACGCTGCGGGCCAGCAGCGTGTCGCACGCCGCCAGCACCCCCGCCGCCACGGCACCGGCCGCCACCTGCTGGAGCGCGAACCGGCCGCGCCACTCCGCCGGGCTCCGCCGCGCCGGGCGAAATGCCGTGCGAGCCCGGCCGGCAAGGCTTCCGGCGAGCGCGGCGATGGCGAGCAGGAGCGCGGCCGTCAGCCAGAGATCCAGCGGCGACCGCAGAACGAGCGCGAACGCGCCTTCGACGGTCGTCGTACCGGTCTCCAGCCGAGGCAGGGCCGGCCACAGAAGGAGCCGGGCAAGCACGAGCACGCCGGCAGCCGCGAGGGCCGAGGTCACCGCGGCGCGCCGCGTCCGGGCGAGCGCGAGCGCGTCGGCCAGCCGGCCGGTCGCAAGCACCAGGACGGCGGCCATGACGACGAGCAACGTGCCCCATGCCGCGCGCGTGTCGGCCGCGATGGCGCGGGCGAGATCCTGCCGGCTCGCCGATGCGACGATCAGCGGCTCGCCGTCGGGGTTCGCCACCGTGAAGGACAGATCCCCGACCTCCGCGTGGGCGGGCCGCGCCGGGCGCAGCGTGACGTCGCCGGCGGGAGTCGAGAAGCGGAAGGCATCGGAGACGAGACTGCCGACGCGCGAGTCGGAGATGACCTGCTCGACGACCACCGTTCCGAGACGGCGGCGCGTGGCCGCGTCGACGATCGGTTCGAACCGGACGATGCGGAAGCCAAGGGCGGTCGCGGTGGCCGCCGTGCCGGCGGGGGAGATCGTGGCAACCGCGCCCAGCTCCGAGGCACGGCCGTGCCAGGCGCGCGCGGCGCCGGAGGCGTCGAGGATGGTGATGGCGAGCGAGGGAGCGGGGTGATAGACGCGCTGCTCGATCGCCCGAAACAGTTCCTGCGGCTCCTCCGCGCGCACGAGCAGCCCGCGGGCGACGTCGCCACGGCGCGCGAGCGCGGCCGCCGCTTCCGACGTCGCGGAAAAGGCCGCGCCGAGCCGCGCGCGGACGTCGCGCTCGATGCGGTGCCAGCGCGTGTCCGGCGTCCGGCCCGCCACGACGAGCGGGCGCACCCCGGCGGCGAGCGTCGAGGCGAGTACGACGGCGACAAGCGCGATGAACGCGCCGCGCGCAGCCGTGCGGCGCGCAGGCGGAACGGCGGTCCGCGTCACTGGAAGCTCGATACTCCGAGTATACTGGCTTGTCTGGGTCTGAAGCCTACGCTCAAGCGCGGCGCGCTGCTCGCAGCGGCAAACTGGCCGCTCATCATCGTCCAGTTCATCGCCGACTCGATCTTCAAGATCGCGCTCGCCGTTCCCGTCATCGGCGGCGTCCTGATGGTCGGGCTGATGCTCGGCGGGGACGTCTCGGACCTGATGGCGGGCGATCTCCGCGAGCGCGTCACCGGCGTGGCCGCCGAACTGCTCGCCACGCCCGTCGCGCTCGTGCTCTTCCTGCTGGCGTTCGGCGTGGTCCTGATTGGCGGCTCAGCGCTGGTATTCCTGGTGAAGGGAGGCACGGTCACCGTGCTCGCGCTCGCGGAGCGCGGGGCCGGGCCGATCGAGGACGGGACGGTCGACCTGGACCTGGTGGCCCGCGCGCGCCGCTTCAGCATCGAACGGTTCATCGAAGGGTGCGAGCGGTTGTTCCGCCGGTACTTCCGGCTGGGGCTGTCGCTGATCGTGGTGTACGGCGTGACCGGCGGCGCGTACCTCCTCGTCGTGCTCGGCGGGTACCGCTTCGCAGGCAATCCGGGGATGTTCGTGGGCTGGACGGTCGTCGCGACGCTGTTTTCCGGCGCGCTGCTGGTCTGGATCACGATCGTCAATCTCTTTTACCTGCTGCTGCAGATGATCATCGCCGTCGATGATGTCAGCGTCCGGACCGCGTTCGGCCGCGTCATCCATTTCCTCGGCGGCGCGTTCCGCGAGGTCGCGGGCGTGTTCGGTGTCGTCCTCCTGCTGGTGCTGGCCGCGACCGCCGTCTCGATCGTCGCGGCCGCGGGGCTTGGTCTCATCGCGTTCGTGCCGTTTGCCAGCGTCATCGTCGTCCCGCTGCAGCTCGTCGCGTGGCTGCTGCGCGGTCTCATCTTCGAGTTCATCGGGCTGACCGCTCTCGGCGCCTACCTCACACGGTATCGCCGCTTCGCGGGCCACGCGCCGGCCCACCCACAGTGGATCCGAACCGCATGATTGACTACGACACGTTCCTGTCGCGTGCCTCCCTGGGCATGAGGGAGTCCGCGATCCGCAAGATGGGCACCGTGCTGGCGCAGGCGCGCGACATCATCTCGTTCGCGCCGGGCTATCCGGATCCGGCCGTCTTCGCGTGGGAGGAATTCCGCGCCATCAACGCCGAGTTGCTCAGCGGCAGGGACGGCAGCGTGCTGCAGTACGGGCCGACGCGCGGGCACAAGCCGCTGCTGGAGGCCCTCATCGAGATCCTCGCGACGCGGAGCATCACGACCAGCATCGAGACGCTGCTCGTCACGACCGGTTCGCAGCAGGGCCTGGACCTGGTCGCGCGCGTGCTGCTCGACCCGGGCGACGTGGCCCTCGTGGAACTGCCGGCCTACACGGGAGCGATCACCGCGTTCCGCAACATGCAGGCAGAGCTCGTGGGGGTCAAGCAGCAGGATGACGGCATCGACCTCGAGGATCTCGCCGCCGTCCTGCACCGGCTCCGCTCGGCAGGCCGGCGCGTGCGATTCCTGTACGTCGTGCCGAACTTCCAGAACCCGACCGGGCTGCTCATGGCCCCGGCCAAGCGGCGTCAGCTGCTCGAATGGGCCGCCCGCGAAAACATGCTCATCGTGGAGGACGATCCGTACCGGGAGATCTTCTTCAACCAGAGCGCCGGAGACGGCGTCATTCGTCCAATCAAGGCGGACGACACCGACGGCCGCGTGATTTACCTGAGCAGCTTCTCAAAAACGCTCGCGCCCGGATTCCGCGTGGCGTGGATCACCGCGCCCCCTGCGATCGCGGCCCGGCTGGAGATCGCGAAGCAGGCGGCGGACCTCTGCACGGGCGGGCTGGATCAGCGCATCGTGTTCGAAACGTGGAAGCGCGGCATCCTCCAGCGGCAGATTCCGGTGTTGCGCGCGCACTATCGCCAGAAGCACGACGTCATGGCGGAGGCCCTGCGCAGCGAGCTGGCCGGCGCCGTCACGTGGCCGGATCCCCAGGGTGGATTCTTCCTCTGGCTGACGCTCCCGAACCAGATGGACGCCGACCTGCTGCTGCACCGATGCGTGCAGCACGGCGTGATCTACGTGGCGGGCGCGGCGTTCTACGTCGACGGCGCGGGGGCGGAGACCGTCCGGCTGTCGTTCTCCGCGCCGACACACGACCGGATCAGGGAAGGCGTGAAGCGCCTGGCAACGGCGATCCGGGAGGAAATGGCGGAGCGTCGGGAGACAGCGGCCGGCCGGGTATTTCCGTGAGCGGCACCGGCGCCGGCTCGGGCAGTCGCATCAGGCCGTAGACCCGCCAGTCGCCGGTCGTCGCGCCGGTGACGATGACGGCGCGCGCGCCCGAATCGGCCGGCGCGAAAACCGCGGGCGCGGCCAGCTCCGCCGGGGCCGTGAAGCGCCCCGCCAGCGTGCCGTCACGCGGGCGCACGGCGCGCAGTTCGTTGCTCGCCGACACCACGAGCAGATCCTGATCCAGCACGGGGCCGCGCAGCGGCCGCGTCTCCATCGGGTGCCGCCATCGCTGCACGCCCGAACCCAGGTCGAGCGCCCGGACGATGTTGTCGAGCGAGGCGAAGTAGACGCGCGAGCCGTCCTGCACGGCCGGCGACATCACGTCGGCGTTCGTGCGCCATCTCCAGCGTCGGTCACCATCGCGCGCGTCGAGCGAATACAAGAAATTGTCCACGCACCCGGCAAACAGGCGGTCTGCGACCGCGGTGATGGGGCCGCAGGCGGCCGGAAGCGTGACGCGCCAGGCGATCGTGCCGTCGCGGATGTCCAGCGCGACGATCGAGCCGTCGACGAGCGGCGCGTACGCGCGATCGCCGTCGATGCTGAACGGGGCGCGGGGCGCGGCGGGCAAGGTGCGGCGCCACACGACGCGCCCATCCGACGCGCGCAACGCCAGGACGTCGGGACCGGCGGCGGCCACGACCCAGCCGGCGCGCGCCGAGGGGATCGCCACGACGTCTCGCGCGAACACTCGCCAGATCACCCGGCCGGTGGTCGCGTCCAGCGCGAGCACTTCGTCGGCGGTCGCGGTAAACACGCGCCCGGCGTCCACCGAGACGCCGCGGGTGAGCGGCAGCAGGGCGGACCACAGTTCCTGCCCGTCAGCGAGGGAGAGCGCGAGAACGCGGCCGGCGCGCAGCGGGAGATAGACGCGGAGCGAGTCGGCGGCAGGCGCGGCGAGCAACGGGCTGGCGAGTCGCGCCGACCATCCAATGCCAAGCGAGAGGAAGTCGCTGCCACCCTGGGCGGCAAGCGGCAATGCGGTCAGCAAAACGATCGCCGCCCCACATATTGTGGTTCGGCCGTAGCGCAGCACACCTTATAATAACGGGATACCGTTCGGTCCCAGCCCAGTGTCCCATCAAACGATCGTCGTTCTCGATTTCGGCTCGCAGTACACCCAGCTCATCGCCCGGCGCCTGCGCGAGCTGTCCGTGTATTCGGAAATCCTTCCGTACGACACGCCGCTCGACGTCATCCGTGCGAGGAAACCCGCCGGGATCATCCTGTCCGGCGGCCCCAAGAGCGTATCGGAGCCCGGCGCGCCGAAATGCGACGCGAGGGTCCTCGACGCTGGCGTGCCGGTGCTCGGAATCTGCTACGGGATGCAGCTGATGACGTCGACCCTCGGCGGCGGCGTGGCCTCGGCGCCGCACAGGGAGTTCGGTCACGCCACGATCCAGGTGAACGCGGCGGACGCCGCGCTGTTTGCCGCCGTGCCCGACGAGCTGAAGGTGTGGGCGAGCCACGGCGACTACGTGACGACCGCGCCGTCGGGCTTCACCGTGATTGCGACCAGCGCCAACGCGCCCGTCGCCGCGATGCAGGACGCCTCGCGGGGCCTCTACGCGCTGTTGTTTCACCCCGAGGTCGCCCACACCGAGAGCGGGACGGAGATCCTCCGCAACTTCGTGTACCACGTGTGCGGATGCCGCGGCGACTGGACGATGACGTCCTTCGTGGACGAGGCGATCGGGCGGATCCGCGCCGAGGTGGGGCAGGGGAGCGTCATCTGCGCGTTGAGCGGCGGCGTGGACTCGACCGTCGCCGCGATCATCCTCCATCGCGCCATCGGTGACCGCCTGACGTGCGTGTTCGTGGACAACGGCGTTCTGCGGCTGGACGAGGCGAAGCAGGTGCTGCAGCGCTTCGAGCGTCTCCGGCTGCCGGTGGTCTTCGTCGATGCCGGGAGGGAATTTCTGGGCAGGCTTGCCGGCGTCGCCGATCCCGAGAAGAAGCGCAAGATCATCGGCGCCACCTTCATCGACGTGTTCGAGCGCAAGGCGCGCGAGCTCGGGCGCTTCGACTACCTGGCGCAGGGAACGCTGTACCCGGATGTCATCGAGAGCGTGTCGGTCGTCGGCCCGTCGCACGTCATCAAGAGCCACCACAACGTCGGCGGCCTTCCCGAGCGAATGCAGTTCACGCTCGTCGAGCCGTTGCGCCAGCTGTTCAAGGATGAAGTTCGCCTGCTTGGCAAGGAACTCGGGCTCGACGACGAGTTCGTCTGGCGCCAGCCGTTTCCCGGGCCCGGCCTGGCGGTGCGCGTGCTCGGCGACCTCACCGAGGAGCGGCTCGATCTGGTGCGCCGCGCGGACGCCATCATCGCCGACGAGGTGCGGCGCGCGGGCTGGTACCGCCGCCTGTGGCAGTCGTTCGCCGTGCTGCTGCCGGTCCAGAGCGTCGGCGTAATGGGCGACGCGCGGACCTACGAGTTCACCGTGGCGGTTCGCGCGGTCGAGAGCCGCGACGGCATGACGGCCGACTGGGCGCGGCTGCCGCACGACCTGCTCGCCACGATCTCCTCGCGCATCGTCAACGAGGTCAAGGGAATCAACCGCGTCGTGTTCGACATCAGCTCGAAGCCGCCGGCGACCATCGAATGGGAATAGCGGCCTGATTCATGTCTGAATTCGTCCACCTTCACCTCCACACCGAGTACTCGCTGCTCGACGGCGCGTGCCGGATCGAGGAACTGCTCGACCGCGCGGCGGACCTGAAGATGCCGGCGCTCGCCGTCACCGAGCACGGGAACATGTTCTCGTCGGTCGTGTTTCACGATGCCGCACGGAAGCGCGGGGTGAAACCCATCCTCGGCTGCGAGGTCTACGTCGCGCCGGAGAGCCGCCTGACGAAGAGCGGCACCCCCGGGGAGACCGCCAGCCACCTGGTGCTGCTCGCGGAAACGCTGGAGGGGTATCACAACCTCATCAAGCTGGTCTCCGCCGGCTACACCGAGGGCTTCTACTACAAACCGCGGATTGACAAGGATCTGCTCGCGCGGCACGCCCGGGGCCTCATCGGGCTTTCGAGCTGCCTGAAGGGGGAGGTCGCCACCGGAATCCGGACGGAGAAGATGGACCGCGCGATCCGTGCCGCGGCCACGTATCGCGACATTCTCGGCCCGGGGAACTTCTTCCTCGAGATGCAGTTCCAGGGGATCGAGGAGCAGCGGGTCGTCAACAACGGGCTGTTGCCGATCGCGGCGGACCTCGACATGCCGCTGGTGGTGACCAACGACGTTCACTACCTGAAGCGGACGGACCACACGCCCCACGACATCCTGCTCTGCATCGGCACGGGCAAAGTCGTCAATGACACGGAGCGGCTGCGGTACCACGGCGACCAGTTCTTCCTGAAGACGCCCGCGGAGATGTGGCAGGTCTTCGGAGACTATCCAGAGGCGTTGAGAAACACCGTGCGCATCGCCGAGCGGTGCGACGTGACGCTGCCGAGCGGCGAGAACTTCCTCCCGAACTTCGACGTGCCGGCTCCTTTCACGCTGGATGATTATTTCGAGCACATGACGCGCCAGGGGTTCGCCGAGCGCCTGCCGCGGCTGCGCGCGCGCGCGCAGCGCGGCGTCCTGCGACACACGATCGACGAGTACGAAGCGCGCCTCACGTACGAGATCGAGATGATCAAGAAGATGAAGTACCCCGGGTACTTCCTGATCGTCTGGGATTTCATCCGCTACGCGCGCGAGCGCGGCATCCCCGTGGGGCCCGGGCGGGGCTCGGCCGCGGGAAGCCTCGTCGCGTACTGCCTGCGCATCACCGACGTCGACCCCCTCGAGTACGACCTCATCTTCGAGCGCTTCCTGAACCCCGAGCGCGTGTCGCTGCCCGACATCGACATCGACTTCTGCGAGCGGCGCCGCGGCGAGGTGATCGAGTACGTCACGCGGAAGTACGGCCGCGAGAACGTGGCGCAGATCATCACGTTCGGGACGATGAAGGCGAGGGCGGTGGTGCGCGACGTGGGCCGCGCCCTCGACATGCCGTTCGCGGACGTGGACAAGATCGCGAAGCTCATTCCGCCGGCGCTCGACATGACGCTGGACAAGGCGCTCGAGGAAACCGCGGCGCTCAAGGAGCTGTCGCAGAAGGACGAGCGCGTCGGGAGCCTGCTCGAGGCGGCGAAGCGCCTCGAGGGGATGACGCGCCACGCGTCGGTCCACGCGGCGGGAGTGGTGATTGCGCCCAGGCCGATCGTCGAGTTCGCGCCGCTCTACAAGAGCCAGAAGGATGAAATCACCACCCAGTGGGCCATGAAGGAGGTCGAGCGCGTCGGCCTCCTCAAGATGGACTTCCTGGGGCTGAGCACGCTCACGCTGCTCTTCGACGCGGTGGCGGAAATCAAGCGCACCACCGGCCAGGAGCTGGCGCTCGAGGATATTCCGCTCGACGACGAGAAGACGTACCAGCTGTTCTGTGAAGGGCTCACGAACGGCGTGTTCCAGTTCGAGAGCTCGGGGATGAAAGACACGCTGCGGAAGGCGAAGCCGCAGTGCCTGGAGGACCTCATCGCGCTGAACGCGCTCTACCGGCCTGGCCCGCTCCGCGGCGGGGTCGTGGACGACTACATCGCGCGCAAGCACGGTCGCGTCGAAATCAAGTACGAGCTGCCGAAGCTCGAGCCGATCCTCAAGGACACCTACGGCGTCATCGCGTACCAGGAACAGGTCATGCGGATCGCCAGCGACGTGGCGGGCTTCACCATGGGCGAAGCCGACATGCTGCGCAAGGCGATGGGCAAGAAGAACGCCGCGGTCATGCAGGCGCAGCGCCAGCGTTTCGTCGACGGGGCGCAGGCGCGTGGCGTCAACACGAAGAAGGCCACGAAGCTCTTCGACCTGATGGAGTACTTCGCCGGGTACGGCTTCAACAAGTCGCACTCGACGACCTACGCGTACCTGGCATACCAGACCGCGTATCTGAAGGCGAACTATCCCCGGCACTTCATGGCAGCGCTGCTCACCATCGAGGCGCAGAACACGGACAAGCTCGCGATGTACCTCGCGGAGTGCCGCGAGCTGGGCGTGCCGATGCTGCAGCCCGACGTGAACGCGAGCGAGCTGGCGTTCACGGTCACGCCCGAAGGGGTCCGCTACGGGCTGATGGCGGTGAGGAACGTCGGGGAAGGGGCGATCGAATCGATCCTCGGCGTCCGGCGCGAGCTGGGGCGCATCGAGTCGATCTTCACGCTGTGCGAGCATGTGGACCTGCGGCTGGTCAACAAGCGCGTGCTCGAGAGCCTCGTCAAGGCAGGCGCGCTGGATTCGCTCGTCGAGCCGGGCGCGGGGCCGGGTTTGGCAAGACCAGCAACTCGCGCGCGGCTGTTCGGCGCCGTCGACCGCGCGCTCGAGCACGGCAACCGCCGCCAGAGGGACCGCGACAAGGGGCAGTCGGATCTGTTCGGCGCCGGCGCGGCGGGCGAGGGGCCCGCCGAGCAGATTCCGCTGCCGGACGTCGCGTCGTGGAACGACATCCAGCAGCTGGCGGGTGAAAAGGAATCGCTCGGCTTCTACATGAGCGGCCACCCCATCGAGCGCCACGCCGAAGACCTCCGCGAGTTCGGCGCGAAGCCGATCGCCGAGATGACGGCGTCGGAAGCCGACGTCTGGGTCGGCGGCATCGTGTCCGGCTTGCGTCCGCTGAAGACCCGAAAGGGAGACCGGATGTGCGTCTTCATGCTCGAAGACATCGCGGGGTCGCTCGAGACGGTCGTCTTTCCGGAAACGTTCTCCCGGTTCGGCCACCTGGCGGAGGCCGACGCGATGCTGGTCGTTCGCGGCAAGTTCGAAAAGGACGATGAATCGGCGCGGCTGGTGGCGACCGAAATCCTGCCGATTGCCGCGCTCAAGGAGCGCGTGGCCCGCGAGGTGGCCATTCGCGTGTCGATGCCCCCGCACGGCCGCGACACGCTCGAAGCGCTCGCCGAGGTGCTCGCGAGGCACCGCGGGGACCGGCGGGTCAGCATCGAGCTGGAGATGAAGAACGGCGGCGGCCGGGCGCTGCGCGTCCGCGCCGACGTGGGTCAGATGCGGGTGCGGCCGTCCGAGCGCCTGGTGGCCGATGTCGAGCGGCTCTGCGGCAGTGGTAGCATCACCTTGCGCTGATCATGCCTACAGACCTGTTCCTCGAGTTCGAAGAGCCCGTGGCGGTGCTCCACAAGGAGATCGAGGCGCTCACCATGCTGCCGCGGACGCCGGAGCGCGACCGCTCGATCGAGAGCCTGCGCGCGCGCGCCCAGTCCATCCGCGGCGAAATTTACGCGAACCTGACGCCGTGGCAGCGCGTGCTCGTGGCGCGCCATCCGAACCGCCCGAACACGCTGGATTACGTCGAGCTGCTGTTCACCGACTGGCTCGAGCTGCACGGCGACCGCCGGTTCGCCGACGACCACGCGATGGTGGCCGGCCTCGCCCGCTACAAGGGGCAGCCGGTCTGCGTGATCGGCCACCAGAAGGGGAGCGCCGACACGAAACAGAAGATCTACCGGAACTTCGGCTACTCGCGCCCGGAGGGCTATCGCAAGGCGCTCCGCGTCATGAAGTTCGCCGAAAAATTCAAGCGTCCCATCATCGTTTTCGTGGATACGCCCGCCGCGTATCCGGGCATCGAGTCCGAGGAGCGCGGCGTGGCGGAAGCCATCGCTTTCAACCTGCGCGAGATGGCGGTGCTGCAGACGCCGATCGTCATCATCGTCTCGGGTGAGGGGGGCAGCGGGGGCGCGCTCGGCATCGCGATCGGAGACCGCGTCCTGATGCAGGAGTTTGCCGTCTACAGCGTCATCCCGCCGGAGGGATGCGCGGCGATCTTGTGGCGCGACGCGAACCGGAAGATCGAGGCCGCCGAGGCGCTCAAGATCACGGCGCCCGACCTGTTGCAGCTCGACATCATCGACGAGATCGTCCCCGAGCCGGTGGGCGGCGCCCATCTCGATGCCGGGGCGGCGGCGGCGCTGCTCGACAGCTCGCTCGAGCGCACTCTGCGCGAGCTTCGCGAGACCCCGGTTGAGGTCTGCGTGGAGCAGCGGTACCAGAAATTCCGCCGCATGGGACGCCTCGGCCAGGCGTTCGCGGACGAGTCGGCCGGCGAGCCGGCCGGCGCGGAGTAGCGTGGCCGCCGCCAAGCCGCTGATCTGGGAGCAGCACCCGCACGACGCGGCACGCAGCGCGCGGCTCGCCGCCGCGCTGGGAGTGCATCCCGTCATCGCGCGCCTGCTGTGCGCTCGCGGGCTCGCTGACCCGGACGCCGCCGCGCACTTCCTCCAGCCCACGCTCGCCGACCTGCACGATCCGATGCTGCTCGCGGGACTCCCGGCGGCGGTCGCCCGGCTCGAAGAGGCGGTCGCGCGGAAGGAGCCGATCGCGATTCACGGCGACTACGACGTCGACGGCATCACCGCCACCGTGATCGTGCGTCGCGCGCTGGAGCTGCTGGGCGGCCGCGTCACCCATTTCATCCCCGAGCGAATGAAGCACGGCTACGGGCTGCAGGCGGACGCCATCGAGCGGCTTGCCGCCGAGGGGGTTCGCGTCGTCCTGTCGGTGGATTGCGGCATCCGCGGCGCGGACGCCGCGCGGCGCGCGCGCGAGCTGGGCGTGGACCTGATCATCACCGATCATCACGAGCCGGAGGATGCGCTGCCGGATGCCCTCGCGGTCGTCAATCCCAAGCGCCACGACTGCGCGTATCCGTACAAGGACCTGGCGGGCGTCGGCGTGGCGCTCAAGCTGGTGCAGGCGCTCTGCGAGCGGGCGGGACGCGGACGCTGGCTTCCCGCGTTCGTGAAGATCGCGGCGCTCGGCACGCTCGCCGACGTCGTGCCGCTCACCGGCGAGAACCGCGTCATCGCGCGCGTCGGCCTGGACGGCCTCACGCGCGGGCCGCACACGGTAGGCATTCGCGCGCTCCTCGAGGCGGCCGGCCTGACCGGCAAGCGGCTGGACAGCTTTCACGTCGGCTTCGTGCTCGCGCCGCGCATCAACGCCGCGGGACGCATGAGCACGGCCGAGATCGCCACGCGCCTGCTCCTGGCCACCGACGAGAGTCTCGCCGCCGAGGCCCGGGACCTGGCCGCGCAGCTGGAGTCGGAAAACCAGCGGCGGCAGCAGGAAGAAGCGTCCATCGTCGCCGAGGCGCGCAAGGCGATCGAGAGCGATCCGGCGATCGGCGCGCACAACGTGCTGGTCGTCGCCGGCGAGGGGTGGCATCGCGGCGTCATCGGGATCGTCGCGTCGAAGCTGGTGGAGACGTTCAGCAAACCGGCCATCGTGCTCTCGGTGGAGGGCGAGGTGGCGCACGGGTCGTGCCGGAGCATTCCCGCATTCAACATGCTCGGCGCGCTGGAGCAGGTGCACGACGTGTTCGTCCGGTTCGGCGGGCACCGCCAGGCCGCAGGGCTCACGATGGAAGCCGGGCGCGTCGCGGAGTTCCGATCGCGCATCAACGCCATCGCCGACCAGCGGCTCGAGCCCGGCGATCTGGTGCCGCGGCTGCGCATCGACGCGCCGCTGTCGCTCAAGGCCATCGGGAAGGAATTGCTGGACGGCCTGCAGGCGATGGAGCCGTTCGGGCTGTGCAACGCGCGGCCGGTGTTCTCGGCCGCGCCGGTGGAGCTGGCCGACGCGCCGCGGATCATGAAGGAACGGCATCTCAGCATGACGGTCCGGCAGGACGGACGGGTCTTTCGTGCCGTCGCGTGGCGTGCGGCCGAGCGAGCCGCGCTGCTCCAGGAGCACCGTCAGAACCTCGCGCTGGCCTTCTCGCTCGATCGCAACGAGTACCAGGGCGAGACGTACGTCCAGCTGACCGTCTGCGACATCCGGCCGATGGAAGCGCTCCAGTGGCGCGAGCCCTGCGGGCTCGCGCGGGCGAACCCGTAGGGCTCGCCCCACGGGTGACGCCGGTCGGCGTGCGATAATTCGCTGATAATCCAATGTCTTGGCAGCGGTGGCTCCGGACGGCCCTCGGCCTGTTTCTCGTGGCGCTCGTGCTCGTCGTGGCGCTCACGATGCGCCGGCGCGCGCCCCAGCCCGCGGTAGACACCGTCAAGCGAATCGATCCGAGCGCCGCGGTCGAACTCCCGCAAGGGGCCGACATCGTCTGGACCGAGAAGGGGCGTGAAGTCTTCACCCTCACGTTCCAGCGCGCGCTCACGTATCCGGACGGCCGGTCGGTGTTCAGCGGGGCCGACGTCCGCATCCCGGATCGCGGCGGCCGCACCGTCTCGGTGAGCGCCACTGACGCGGAAGTGCGCAACGCTCCGGGGCAGCCGCGAAGCGTCGTGCTCCGCGGCAACGTCGTCCTCAGGTCGAGCGACGGGCTGACGCTCAACAGCCGGGACGCGACGTACTCCGAGCAGGATCGCATCCTCCGCATCCCGGGGGCCTTCACCTTCACGCGGGCGCGCACCAGCGGCAGCGGCACCGGCGCGACCTACGATCAGAACGCGGCCGTCTTCGTCGTGAGGCAGGACGCGCGGATGAAGATCGAGCCGGACGCGGACGGCAGCGATGCGATGGAGATCGCAGCGGGCTCGGCGACCATGGATCGCACGCAGCACCTGGTCAGGTTCGAGCAGCACGCGACCGTGCTCGCCGGGACGCAGACGACCGAGGCGGAGACGCTCGTCGCCTACCTGACCGGCGATGACGAGCGCCTGACGCGGGTGGAACTGCGCGGCGGATCGCGCGTGCGCGATGAGAGCGCGGCCGCCGGCGGGCTGCGCGCCATGGAAGCGCGCGACATCAACCTGGCCTACGCACCTGACGGCCGGACCGTCCAGCGCGCCGAGCTGCGCGGGCAGTCCGTCCTGGAGCTTGCGGGAAGCGGTGGGGCCGGCCGGCGCCTTGCGGCGGAGACCATCGATGCGGATCTTGGCGCCGACGGCCGGACGCTGCAGCAGCTCACCGCGAGCGAGCGCGTGCAGCTCGACCTTCCGCAGGAGGACGACGCACCCGCCCGCCGCATCCGATCCCGCTCGCTCAGCGGAGCGGGAGACACGGGCGGGCTTCGAAACGTCACGTTCATCGGATCCGTCGAGTACCACGAGTCGCGCGCCGCACGCGGCAGGACGGCCGCCGTCGATCGCACGGCGCGCTCCGATCGGCTGGACGCGACGCTGAAACCCGGCTTTGGCGCACCCGAGCACGCGATCTTCCGCGGGCGCGCGGCGATTCGCGACGGGCAGACGACCGGCGAAGCCGGCGTGGCTGACTACGCGCCCGGCCGCAATCTGATGACACTGGAAACGCCCGCGGGGATCCCCGGACCCGCGCCGCGGGTGGCCGACGATCAGGTCTCGCGCCGCGCAGGCTGCACGCGAAGGGTGATGTGCGGAGCATTATTTCATCAGGGCACAAGGAGAAGGGGAACAGGCAAGACGCCGAGAACGCGCGCCGCCGCCCGGCGATGCTCAACGACAGCGATCCGATCAACGTCACGGCGCAGGAGCTTCAGTATGACGCGGACGCGTCGCGCGGCACCTACACCGGCACTGCGCGCCTCTGGCAGGCGGACACGACGCTCCAGGGGGACACGCTCGTCCTCGACGACAAGGCCGGCAACCTCTCGGCGAGCAAGCGGGTGCGCACGCGCATGATGCTGGAGCAGGTGGACGACAAGACCAGGGAGAAGAAGCCGATCGAGTCGATCGGGTCCTCCGACGAGTTCGCGTACGAGGACGCGGCGCGACGGGCCACGTACACGGGCGCCGCGCACCTGACCGGCCCGCAGGGAGACATCACCGCGAAGAAGATCGAGCTGTTGCTCGACGCCGATGGCCGGACGCTCGACCGCGCCGACGCGTACGACGAGGTGGTTGCGCGGCTCGAGGGAGGGCAGCGCGCGTCCGGCACACGGCTCACGTATTTCAGCGGAGACGGACGTTACGTGATGACTGGAACGCCGGTGAAAATCCTCGAAACCGTCGAGGGCGGATGCCGCGAAACGCTCGGCGCGGCTTTGACTTTCGTCAGATCGACTGATACGATCAGCGTCGTCGGAACCGAGGGAAATCGCAGCCGGACGATGCCAGGACGTTGCGCGGAACGCTGAATGGCGACGCTTCGCGCACAGGATCTGACGAAGTCGTACGGCGGACGCACGGTGGTTCGAGGCGTGGGCCTCGAGGTGGCGTCCGGTGAAGTCGTCGGGTTGCTCGGTCCGAACGGCGCGGGTAAGACGACGACGTTTTCGATGGTCGTCGGGCTGACGGCGCCCGACTCGGGACGCGTGACGCTGAACGGCGCGGACGTCACCGGCGACCCGATGTACGTGAGGGCGCGGAAGGGGATCGGCTACCTTCCGCAGGAACCGTCGGTCTTTCGCGGCCTGACGGTCGAGCAGAACATCCTCGCGATCCTCGAGACCCTCGATCTCGACGGTTCCTCACGCCGCGCGCGGCTGCGCGAGCTGCTGGCCGAGTTGAACCTCACGCCGCTCGCCAGGGCACGCGCGTACACGCTCTCAGGGGGCGAGCGTCGTCGCGTGGAGATCACGAGGGCCCTGGTGATCTCGCCGCAGTTCATCCTGCTCGACGAGCCCTTTGCGGGCATCGATCCCATCGCCGTCGCGGATATCCAGAAGATCATTTTTCATTTGAAAGCGCGCGGAATCGGGGTACTGATTACAGACCACAACGTGCGGGAGACCTTGAAGATTACCGACAGGGCATATATCGTGCATGACGGAGCGATTTTCAGGAGCGGCACGCCGGATTCGCTGGCGGCCGACGAGGACGTGAAACGCATCTATCTGGGCGCGGATTTCCGGTTGGACTGACTGACCCAAGGGGCTCATGGCGATTCAGCAGAAACTGCACACGAAGCTCGTTCAGAAGCTCATCCTGACGCCGTCGCTGCAGCAGGCGATCAAGCTGCTGCCGATGTCGACGCTCGAGCTCGCTGATCTGCTGAACCAGGAGATGGTCGAGAATCCGCTGCTCGAGGAAGTGCCGACCGAGGATCTCCAGCCCGCCGAACAGACCCAGGAGAAGGCGCAGGCCGAAGAAAAGCCGCAAACCGAAAAGGGCGACGTCTGGGATGACGCCGACTACGACTACTTTTTCGGCGATTATCTCGACGAAGGGTACCGCCCGCGCACGCCGACCGAAGTCAAGGAACTGCCGCCGATCGAGAACACGCTCTCGACCGCGGCGTCGCTCGCCGACCACCTGGAATGGCAGCTCTCGCTCCAGACCGACGACCTGCTGCTCAAGCAGATCGGCGAGGCGATCGTCGGCAATCTCGACGACGACGGCTACCTGGTGGCGTCGGTGGACGAGATCGCGGCGATGGGGGAGTGGAGCGTCGCGGACGTGGAGCGCGCCCTGCAGCACGTGCAGACGTTCGATCCGATCGGCGTTGCCGCGCGCGACCTGCAGGAGTGCCTGACGCTGCAGCTGCGGCACCTCGGGCTGGGCGGCACGATCACGGAGAAGATCGTCACCGACCACCTGAAGCTCCTGCAGAACCACCAGGTGCCCGAGATCGCACGAAGGCTGGGCGTGACGGTCGACGAGCTGAAAGAGCACATCGAGGTCGTACGCAACCTCGACCCGAAGCCCGGAAGCCGCTACAACCCGACGCAGTCGCAGTACGTCATCCCGGACGTCTACGTCGTGAAGGTCGAAGACCATTACGAGGTGTTCCTGAACGAGGAAGGGCTGCCGCAGCTCCGGATCAGTCCCGTCTACCGCCGGCTGCTCGACAAGAACAGCGACAACAGCGCCGAGACGCGGGCGTACGTGAAGGACAAGTTCCGGTCCGCGCTGTGGCTGATCAAGTCGGTGGACCAGCGGCAGAAGACGATTCACAAGGTCGCGACCAGCATCGTCAATTTCCAGAAGGAGTTCCTCGATCACGGCATCGAGTACCTGCGTCCTCTCGTGTTGCGCGACGTGGCGAACGACATCGGCATGCACGAATCGACGGTGAGCCGCGTCGTGAACAACAAGTACATGCACACGCCCCAGGGCGTGTTCGAGATGAAGTTTTTCTTCCACAGCGGCATCAGCAGTTCCTACGGCGAGAGCGTGTCATCGGTGACGATCAAGCAGCGGATCCGGAAGATCATCGAGAACGAGGATCCGCGCAAGCCGCTCAGCGACTCGAAGATCGTCAGCATCCTCCAGAAGGAAGGGCTCATCCTGGCCCGCCGCACGATCGCGAAGTATCGCGAGGAGCTGAAGATCCCGACCTCGAACCAGAGGAAGCTGCTGTACTGACGCACTCGGAGCGCGACGAATCATGCGACTCGAGCTCACCGGACATCACGTGGACATCACGCCGCCGCTTCGCCAGCTGGTCGAGCGGCGCGTCGCCAAGTTCGAGCGGATGCTGAACAGCGCAGCCCTCTCGGCGCACGTCGTCTGCAAGGCGGACAAGTACCGGCGCGTGATCGAGATGACCATCCACGCGCGCGCGGATCACATGCTCCACGGGCAGGGGCAGGGATCGACGTGGCAGGCGGCGATGAAACAGGCCGCGGAGAAGGTCGAAAAGCAGGCGCGCGACCTCAAGGACCGCTGGAAGGAGCGCAAGCGGCACGCGATCGGCGCGCGAAAGCTCGCCGCCGCCGAGATCACCGGCGTGAGCCGCGCCGACGTGCCGCCGCGCGTGGTCCGCGCCGCCAGCTACGCCGTGCCGTCGCTCTCGGTGCACGACGCGGCGCAGCGGCTGAACGACACGACCGACGGCTTCCTCGTGTTCCGCAACAACGACTCGGACGAACTCAACGTCATGTACCGACGGAAGGACGGGCGCTTCGGCCTGATCGAGCCGGAAGCCTAGCTGCGTTGAGCGCACATCCCGCAGGCGTGACGGTCGGGGCGGTGCTCAGCGAACGCGGGGATGGCCCCGATATCGACCTGACTCTCCTGGCCGGCGCCGCCGGCCTGTCGCGCCCGGTCAGCAGTCCGCACATCCAGAAAACCGGTCTCGCGCTCGCGGGCTTCGAGCAGTTCCTGCGCCCGGGGCGCGTGCTGATCTTCGGCGAGAGCGAGCTGCGGTACCTCGAGGCGCTGCCACCGGCGGCGCGTCACGAGGTGGCCGCGCGCGTGCTGGCCCGCGACATCCCGTGCGTGGTGATCACCGGCGGCTTCGAGCCGGCCCGGGAGCTCAGCGAGGAAGCCGCGCGCGCCGGCGTGCCGCTGATCCAGACGCCGCTGCCGACGCCGACCGCGATCGCGAAGCTGACGGCCAGGCTCGAAAGCCACCTGGCCGTGCGCGGCATGGTGCACGGCGTCCTCATGGACGTCCTCGGCCTGGGCGTCCTGGTGATGGGGGAGAGCGGCATCGGAAAGAGCGAGTGCGCGCTCGATCTGATCGTGCGCGGGCATCGCCTCGTCGCCGACGACACGGTCGAGCTCCGCCGGCGCGGCGAAGGGGTCGTGCTCGGCAGCTGCCCCGATCTGACGCGCTACCACATGGAGATCCGCGGCCTGGGCGTGATCAACATCCGCGACCTGTTCGGCGTGGCCGCCACGCGTTCGTCGAAGCGGGTGGAGCTGGTCGTGCACCTCGAACGATGGGATCCCGTGCGGGAGTACGACCGCCTCGGGCTCGACGACGAGCGCCACGACGTGCTCGGGGTGTCGGTGCCGATGATCCGCATGCCCGTCGCGCCCGGACGGAACCTCGCGATCCTGGTGGAGGTCGCGGCGCGGAACCAGCTCCTGCGCGCGCGCGGTCACCATGCGGCGCGCGAGCTGGCCGAGCGGCTCGCCCGCGAGCTGGAACGGCCGGCGGCGGTCGAGGAGGAGCACGGCGAGGACGATCCTGAGCGGGGGAACGGCGGGTGAAGCGCGCGCAGCTCGAACGGGGAACGCCGGCGGCCGGCGAGCGGCGAGGCGAGCGGCGCCGCGGCCGCCTCGCGAACCGCTTCGTCGTGATCACGGGCCTGTCTGGCGCGGGCAAGTCGCAGGCGATCCGCGCGCTCGAGGACCTCGGCTACTTCTGCGTGGACAACCTGCCGATCACGCTGATACCTACCCTCGCGCAGTTCACGCTGCGCGCCGGCAGCGACATCGCGAAAGCCGCGGTGGTCGTCGACATCCGCGAGCGCACGCTGCTCTCGCAGTTCCCGCGCATCTACAGCCGGCTGCAGGACACGCCGGGGCTGAACCCGCGGTTGATCTTCCTCGAGGCCACCGACGCGGCGCTCGTCCGGCGCTTCAGCGAGACACGCCGCCCGCATCCGCTCGCGCCCGACCGGTCCGCCGCGGAAGGCATCCGCGAGGAGCGCCGGCGCCTGCAGCAGATCCGCCGCATGGCGGACCAGATTCTCGACACCAGCGCGATGACGGTCCACGATCTGCGCCGCGCGTTCCTCGGCCTGTCCCGGGAAGGCTCGGCCCAGGCGCCGCTCGTGGTCACGATCCTCAGCTTCGGCTTCAAGCACGGCATCCCGGTCGATTCCGATTTGCTGTTCGACGTGCGGTTCCTGCCGAACCCGCACTTCGTGCCGGGGCTGCGCCCCTACTCGGGCAAGGACCGCCCGGTGATGCGGTTTTTGGAGCAGGCCGAAGGCACCCACGAGTTTCTCGATCGCACGACGAACCTCCTGGCCTTCCTGCTGCCGCAGTACATCAGCGAGGGGAAGTCGTATCTGACGATCGGAATCGGATGCACCGGCGGGCGCCATCGCTCCGTCGCGATCGCCGAAGCCCTGCGGAAGAGCCTGTCGAAGCTCGAACACGTGAAGGTGCGCGTGAGGCACCGGGATATCAACAATGAATAGGCGTCAGGCACGAGGCACGGGGCACAAGGCCGATCGCACAGCCTTGGCTCGTGCCTCGTGCCCCGTGCCTTGTGCCTGCTTATGTCCATAGGCGTCGTCGTCGTCACCCACGGGCAGCTCGCCACCGAGTTGCTGAACGCCGCGGAAATGATCGTCGGCGATCTCCCGCAATTCGTCGCCGTGTCCATCGGCTGGCACGACGACGTGGAGGTCGCGCGGGAGGCGATCGCACGCGCCCTGGGGCGCGTGCGCAGCCAGGACGGCGTGCTGATCCTCACCGACATGTTTGGCGGCACGCCGGCGAACCTCGGGGTGACATTCCTCGAGCCCGACAAGGTGGAAGTGATTACCGGCGTCAACCTGCCGATGCTCATCAAGCTGGCTCGCGTGCAGAAGACGGGCGGGCTCCTTGAGGTCGCCCGCGATATGCGGGAGCACGGCCGCAACGCCATCTGGGTGGCGACTGACCTGCTCGAGACGAGGACACCCTGATGCTGTCGCGCCAGGTGACGGTGGGCAACGTGCTCGGCCTCCACGCCCGGGCCGCCGCGCGGTTCGTGCACACTGCGGGGACGTTTGCCGCGCGCGTGCGGGTCTCGCGCGACGGGCGCGAGATGGACGGCAAGAGCATCCTCGGCCTGCTCCTGCTCGCGGCCGGCCGCGGCGCGGTACTCACGATTACCACCGATGGTCCCGACGAGGCCGGCGCGATGGAATCGCTCGTGCGCCTGGTGGAAGAAGGGTTCGGCGAGCCATGCGTCTGACCGGAATCGGGGTTTCGCCAGGCACGGCAACCGGGCGCGCGCTGCTGCTCACGCGGGGCGCCCTCGAGCTCCGCTTTCGCGTGCCGGAGGCGGCGGTCGGGCACGAGCTTGAACGCCTGGAGCAGGCGCGGCGGGTTTCGCGCTCGCAGCTCACCGACATCAAGACGCACATCAGCCGCCTCGCCGGCGCGGAGCACGCCTACCTGTTCGACGCGCAGCTCCTGATGCTGGACGACGCGATGCTCGTGGATCGCGCCGCCTCGCTCATCCGCTCGGACGGGCTGAACGCGGAATGGGCGATGCACCGCGCGTCAGACGAGCTCGTGTCGATCATCGAGAGCGCCGACGATCCCTACCTGCGCGAGCGCAGCGGCGATCTCGCGGACGTGGTCGGCCGGATCGGCATGAACCTGCGGGCGACCAATCGGAACCCGGCCGACGTCCTCGACGACGTGCCCGGCCCGATTGTCATCGTCGCCGACGAGCTGCCGGCGTCGATCGCGGCGCAGATCGACTGGAAACGCGTCAGCGGGTTCGTGACGGACGCCGGCAGCTGGACCTATCACACCGCGATCCTCGCGCGCTCGCTGGGCGTCCCTGGCGTGGCCGGCCTCCGCGACGCGACCACGCGGATCGCGCCGGGCTCGACGATCATCGTGGACGGCGCGACGGGAGACGTGCTCGTCGATCCGCAGCCGGAAGACCTCACCGAGGCGGAGCGGCAGCGCGCCAGGCGCGCCGCCGAGACGGATTCGCTGCGGGAGTTCCGCCACCTGCCCGCCGTGACCATGGACGGCGTGCGGATCGTCATCGACGCCAACATCGAGCGCGTCGAGGACGCCGCCGGCGTGCGCGGGTCCGGCGCCGAGGGGATCGGCCTCTATCGCACGGAATATCTCCTGGGCGGCGGCCTCCCGGAAGAAGACCAGCAGTACGCGACGTATCGAGCGGTGCTCGAGGAAATGAACGGCGGGCGCGTCACGATTCGCACCTTCGATGCCTCCGAGCGGCAGGCGTCGGAGCTGCCGCTGGACGCGGCGGCCGCCGCCGCCGGCGTGCGCGGCGTTCGCATGAGCCTGCGCGAGCCGGAGGTGTTTCGCACCCAGCTCCGCGCCCTGCTGCGCGCCGCGAGACACGGGTCGCTCCGGATCATGTTCCCGTTCGTCACGGGCGTGGAGGAATTGCGCCAGGCGATCGCCCAGCTCGATCAGGCGGCGGGCGAGCTGCGGCTGCGCGGCGAAGACCCGCCGGACGTCCCGATCGGCGCGATGGTCGAGGTGCCGTCAGCGGCGCTCACAGCGGATCTCCTGGCGCGCGAGTGCCACTTCCTGAGCATCGGCACCAACGACCTGATCCAGTACTGCCTTGCCGCGGACCGGATCGACGGGCGCGCCTCGTACCTGTACGAGCCGCTGCACCCCGCGGTGCTGCGGATGCTGCGGTTTGCCGTGCGCGTCGCGCGGCGCCACCGGCGATCGCTGGCGCTCTGCGGCGAGATGGGGGCCGACCAGCGGATGCTGCCGCTGCTCATCGGCCTCGGGATCCGGGAGATCAGTATGCGGCCGGCGGCGATCCCGCAGGCCAAACAGATGATCAGGTCGGTCCGCGCGGACGAGGCCCGGACCCTCGCGGCGCGCGCGATCGCGTGCGCGACGGCGCGCGAGGTCGAGCGGCTGCTCGACACCTTCCTGGCACACACGAGACAGGCCACGCCAAAATGAGCGAACAGATCACACGAGTCGACAAACCCTGGGGTTACGAGCTGCACTGGGCGAAAACCGACCGCTACGTCGGCAAGCTGATTCACGTGAATGCCGGCCATGCGCTCAGCCTCCAGTACCACAACCTGAAGGACGAGACGATCTATCTCTCGTCAGGGCGCCTGCTGTTCGAGATCCAGCAGGGGGACACCCTCACCAAGCGCGAGATGCGGCCCGGCGAGAGCGTCCACATCACGCCCAGGACGATCCACCGCATGACCGCGATCGAAGACAGCGACATCTTCGAGGTGTCCACGCCGGAACTGCACGATGTGGTGAGGCTGGAGGATCGGTACGGGAGGGAAACGAAGTAAGGCACGAGGCACGAGGGAAATTCCCGGCACCCGCATCTCGTGCCTTCCTCGTGCCCTGTGCCTTGTGCCTTCTGCCTGCTCAGAACGGAATGTCGTCCTCGCTGAGCTCCGCGGCGGGTGCCTCGTGCTGGGCCCCTTCGCTGAGGTCGGCCGGCTCGCTCCGCGCATACCCGCCGCGCCCGGCGCCTCCGCCGAGCAGGACGACGCGGTCGCCGCGGATGTCGGTGCTGTAGCGCTCCTTGCCTTCCTTGTCGGTCCACTTGCGCGTCTGCAGCCGCCCCTCGACGTAGATCTGCTTTCCCTTCGTGAGGTATTCCGACAGCGATTCGGCGGTCTTGCCCCAGAGCACCACGCGGTGCCACTCGGTCTTTTCCTGCTTCTGGCCGCTCTTGTCGTTCCAGACCTCGGTCGTGGCCATGTTGATCGTCGCGACCGGCGCGCCACCCGGCGTGTAGCGCAGCTCCGCGTCGCGCCCGAGATTGCCGACGAGGATCACCTTGTTCACACTACCCATTGTCTGTCCTGCCTTCTGACCTCTGGTTACGCGCCCGGCTTGCTCAGGCGCTCGAGCGCCTGCCTGGCGAGCGTCGCCGTGTTGGAGTCCGGGAAGTTCTTGATGACGTACTCGAGCGATTGCCGGGCGCGATCCGCCTGCCCGAGCCGCTCGAACGCGAGCCCCCGCTTGTAGTACGCCTCCGCCACGCTCTCGGTCCCCGGATAGGCCGCGATCAGCTGATCGTATGCCGCAATGGCGTCCTTGAAGCGGCCCGCCGCGTAATGCGCCTGGCCGATGTAGAACGCGGCCTGCGGCGACATCGGCGACTTGGGGTACGCCTTCAGATACGTCTGGAACCCCTGAATGGCGAGATCCCACTGGCCGGCCGTGTAGTCGCCGAACGCCAGGTCGAACAGCTGTTTCGGCGTCGTCCCCGTTGCGGGCGGCGCGTTGGGATCGACCGGGGCCAGCGGGTCGGCGGCCGGCGCGGGCGCCGGCTGGCTCAGGGCCGTCGTGCGCAGGCTCTCGACTTCCTGCGAGAGAGTGGCGATCCGCACGTTGGTCTCGTCCGCCTTCTCGCGCACGATCCGCACGTTCTCGCCGAGCGTGTCGATGACGAGCCGCTGGTCGGCGAACGCCTTGCGCGTCACGCCCGACTGCTCATCGATCTTCGCGTTCAGGGCCTTGAGCGTATCGTTCAGGCCGTTGAGCGCCTGCTGGAGCTGCTGCGTCTGTTCCTGGAGCATCCGGAGCTCCGCCATGATGATCCGGTGCTCGCGATCGGCCGCGAACAGCGGGGTCGCGGCCGACCAGGCCAGGACGCACGCGACGACACCTGCGAGGGTCCGCTGCATGGCTCTCTCCCTCACTTCGCCGTGACGACGAAGTGCGCCCGGCGGTTCTTCGCCCAGGCCTCTTCATTGTGCCCCGGATCGAAGGGGAATTCCTTGCCATAACTGATCGTGCGCAGCCGGTCGGCCGTGATCCCCAGCGAGACGAGGTAATTGCGGGCCGAGAGCGCCCGGCGCTCGCCAAGCGCCAGGTTGTACTCCGCCGTGCCCCGCTCGTCGGCGTGCCCTTCGATCGTGATGGTCCAGCTCGCGTACTTCTTCAGCAGCTCGGCATTCTGGTTGAGGGTCGCCTGCGCGCCCGAGTCGATCTCCGAGCTGTCGAAACCAAAGAACACCGGCTGGAACGGCGACTCGCGGTTGAGCGTGTCCAGGTCCTTCGTGTTCAGATCGGTCTCGTCCACCGACGGCTCGGGGGGAATCGTCGGCTCCTGGGTCGGCGCCGGCGGAGCCGGCGGCGGGGGAGCCGTCGCCGGCTCGGACGGCGGCGGCGGTGTCGGCCGCGCGACCGGCGGCTGCTTCTTGCCGCGGCACGCGACGCCGCCCGCCAGGACGACGACCAGCACTAGGAACAGCAGCGCTTTCACTCGCATTGCGATCTCCTATTGTGACCAGCCGGGGAACCGGTTGTTTCCCGAGTTTGTGATCTGCCTCAGGTCGCGGCCGTCGCGCGCGATCGTGAACACCTGGGTCTTGCCGTTGCGCGTGGAGGTGAACGCCAGGTGGCGGCCGTTGGGGGCGAACGCGGGGCTCTCGTTGGATCCCTCGCCGAACGTGATCTGCCTGGAGGTCCCGGTCGCCACGTCGTACACCTTGATGTCGTATCCGCCGCCCGACCGGCAGGTGTACGCGATCTCGTTGAACGGCGCAACCGACCACGTCGCGCGGTCGCAGTACGACTCGGCGGTAATCCGGCGCAACCCGACCCCGTCGACGCCGACGATGTAGATCTGCGGCGAGCCGCTGCGGTCCGACGTAAACGCGACCTGCTGCGCCGTGGGGGACCAGGTCGGCGTGCTGTCGATCGCCGGGTGGTTGGTCAGGCGGCGGAGGCCCGAGCCGTCCGCGTTCGCGACGTAGATCTCGGAGTTGCCGTCGCGGTTCGACGTGAAGGCGAGCCGCGCCCCGTCGGGCGACCACGCCGGCAGGAAGTTGTGGATGCGATCGGTGCCGTTGGCCGGGCGCTCGAGCTTGCCCTGGTAGATGAACGACACGAACACGTCGGGGAACCCGCGGCGGTAAGAGGTGTACGCGATCGCGCGGCCGTCCGGCGACCACACCGGGGTGATGTTGAGCGTCCGGTTCACCGTGACCCGGCGCTGGTTCGCGCCGTCGTAGTCGGCGATGTAGATCTCCTGGATCGATCGATTCTCGATCGGCCCGCCGAGCCGCTCGCCGTCGCGGTCCGACGAGAAGGTCAGCTTCGTGCGCGCCACGCCGCGCAGCGCGCGCTGGTGCTGGTGGATCTCGTCCGCGACGGTGTGCGCGTACTGCCGAGGGTTGGCGGCGCTCCCGCTGTACTCGCGCGCCAGCACCGACTGCCGCGTGCGCACGTTGTACAGCTTCACGCGCACCTGCAGGCCGCCGCTGGCGCTGCGCTGCACCGAGCCGAGCACCAGCGCGTCCGCGCCGAGCTCCAGCCACCGGTCGAACGGCGGCGTGTCGATCGAGGCGGCCGCCGGAATCGAGCGGTACGTGTCCCGCGGGATCAGGTAGAACTCGCGCTCGAACTCCAGGTCCTTGAAGAGCACGTCGGCGACCGTCCGCGCGGCCTCCACCGTTTCGCGGTCGGAGGACAGCGCCAGGAATTCCGGCACGCCGTACTTCGGCGGGCCGCCGGTCGGGCCGGAGATCACGAGCTGCACTTCGGTCTGCTGCGGCGGCGGGGGCGGAGGCACGGGCTGCGGCGGCTGCACCTGGTGGGCGGCCACGCCCGCCGCGGCCGCCAGCACGGTCGAGAGGAGGATTCGAAGTTTCATCGGCGCTGATACTGAAAAATGAGATGCACCGTCAGGTGATTCTCCGTGAACTGGCGCGGCAGCGGCGGCAGCCGCTTCGTGACGAGCACGGACCGCTGGGCCTCGCGATCGAGCGCGAAATAGCCGCTCGGCTTCTCGAGCTCGACCTGCGTGAGCGTGCCGTCCCGCAGGATCGTGAACTTCACCTGCGACTGGCCCGACACCTCCTGCTTGCCGTTCCAGTTCGCCTGGATCAACTGCAGCATCGTCTGCAGGTACTCGGGGCAGCAGAAGTTGCCGACATCCAGGTATCCGCCGGTGCCGGATCCGCCGCCCGTGGTCAGCCCGAAATTGTTGCCCCTCCCGCCGGTCTCGACCCTCGCGCTCCCTTCCTGGATCTCGGTGCCGAACGCGGGACGCCGCGCCTTCGCCTGGTCGGAACCGGCCGCGACCGTTGGAGGCGGCGTCGTGCGGGCGGCCGGCTTCTGCTGCGGCAGCACCATCTCGGGCGCCTTCGGCGCAGGGGGCGCCGGCGGCTGCGGCTTCGCCTGCGGCGGCGCGACCTCCTGCACCGCGCGGCCGCCGATCGCGGTCATCCCGCCGGTGCGCGGGCCGGGAGTGCCGCCGAGCGAGATCATCATCGGCGCGGCCTGGCGCGCCGGCTCGTGCCAGTCCCGCGGCATCAGCGCCAGCGCGACGAGCACCGCGACGTGCGCGGCGATCGACACGGGCAGCGCCCGCGCGAGGCCGTCCCCCTGGCGCGCCCGCTGGACGAGGATGTCGGTGACGAGTTCGTGCATATCACAGTGGTCGGTGGCCAGTGGTCGGTGGCCAGACAGAACCTACTGACCACCGATCGCTGTCCGCTACAACTTTCACCTGAGCGGCTGCGAGACGATGCCCACCTTCTCGACGCCCCCCTCCTTGAGCTTGTCCAGCACCTGCATCAGCTCCTGCAGCGTCACCCCGCCATCGCCGCGCAGGAACACGGACTTGTCCGACCGCGCGAGCAGCGCCTGCCGCACGCGCTCGTTCAACACGTCGACGCGAATCGTGTCCTTTTCCATCTGCACGCGCCCGTCGCGGCGGTAGGAGAGCGGCACCGTGATGTAGATCGGCTCGGCCGTCACCGGCTGCGCCCGCCGCGCCTGCGGCAGGTTCACCGAGAGCCCCTGCTGCATCATGGGCGCGGTCACCATGAAGATGATCAGCAGCACCAGCATGACGTCGACGAGCGGCACGACGTTGATCTCGGCGAGCGTGGTCGCCACGCGGCCGCCTCGCGCCCGCCGGCCGGGGCGCGGCGCCGAGCCACTCGTATCGTGAACCTTCGGCATGGCCTACGTGAAGTTCCGCTCGGCGATGTTCAGGAACTCGAGGGCGAAGTCGTCCATCTCGGTGGCGAACTTCTTCACCCGGTTCGTAAAGGCGTTGTAGAAGTAGACGGCAGGGATCGCCGCCGCCAGCCCCGCCGCCGTGGCAATCAGCGCTTCGGCGATGCCGGGCGCCACCACGCCGAGGCTCGTCGCGCCCGCCGCGCCGATGCGCTGGAACGCGGTCATGATGCCCCACACCGTGCCGAACAGCCCGATGAACGGCGTGATGCTTGCCGTCGTCGCGAGGAACGGAACGCGACGCTCCAGCTTTTCGAGCTCGATGGCCGACGCGCG
The DNA here is from genome assembly GCA_016184105.1 of Acidobacteriota bacterium. Classification (NCBI taxonomy): domain Bacteria; kingdom Pseudomonadati; phylum Acidobacteriota; species Acidobacteriota bacterium. The sequence continues at coordinate 28,677 of JACPDI010000057.1, read as the reverse complement.
CAGCAGCGCGCGGTCGACCGCGTCCAGGCTCTTGAGTGTAGGACGCGCCGCGGCGGGCTGCGGCCGGACGTCATGGCCCGCGCCCGCGCCGTGCGACTGCTGGCGCAGTTGCAGGTTCAGCTCCGCGTAGCCCGCCTGGAACAGCCCCACGAGCGGGCTGTCGTTGAGCGTCCGGCAGACCGCCTGCACCTCGGAGAACTTCGCGCTCTTGCGGAAGATGTCCAGGAAACTCGACGAGTGCCGATCCGCCCGCCGGTACTGCCAGTACTTGTAGAGGACAATGGCCCACGACAGGGCCGAGAAAACGAAGAGGCTGATCAGAACGACCTTGGCGAGGGGGCTGGACCGGAGGACGAGGCCAAGGATGTCGGTCGAGAGCTCTTCAGGAGTCTGAGACAAGCCGCTGCCTGCCGCCTGCAGCGCAAAGGCGTAGTATCCAACCGTGCGCAAACGCTCCTCCGCACATTAGACCTGCGCCGCTGGGACAGCGCGAATGGGTAAGTGTATCATGGGTTTAGCCCCTCATGCTGCGGTTCCTGGCCATCCGCCGGCTGGCCGTCATCGACGCCCTCGAAGTGGAATTCGGCTCCGGCTTCAACGTCCTGACAGGCGAGACGGGCGCGGGCAAGTCCATGCTCGTCGAAGCCGTCGGACTGCTGATTGGCGGCCGGGCGTCGCCTGACCTGGTGCGCACCGGCGAAGAGACCGCCACGATCCAGGCGGTGTTCGAGCCCGGCGACGGCAGGGAGCTCGTCGTGCGCCGCGAGATCTCGGCCCAGGGACGCAGCCGCGCGTTCATCGACGATGCGCTCTGCACGACGGCGGCGCTGCGCGAGCAGTGCGGCGGTCTCGTCGATCTCCACGGCCAGCACGAGCACCAGCGCCTGCTCGATCCGGCCACGCACCTCGAGGTCGTGGACGAGCACGCGAAGCTGCACATCGAGCGCGCGGCTGTCGCCGACGCGTTCGCGGGGTGGACGCGCGTGCGCGGCCTGGTGGAGGAACTGCGGCGCGCGGAACGGGACAAGGCGTCGAGGCTGGACCTCATCACGTTCCAGCTCGGCGAGATCGAGAAGGTCGCCCCGCTGCCAGGCGAAGACGAGCAGCTGGCCGCCGCCCGCCACGTGCTCGCCAACGCCGACAGGTTGAGCCGCTTGTGCGCCGACGCGTACGACGCGCTGTACGAAGGGGAGCACGCGGCGCTCGCAGCGCTCGCGGCGGCATGGAAGAAGGTGGCCGAACTCGCCGCGCTCGATCCGACGTTCCAGCCCTACGTCGACGCGCGTGACGGGATCAAGTCGCAGCTGGAGGATCTCGCGTACTTCCTGCGGTCGTACTCGGCGGACATCGATGCCTCGCCGGAACGCCTCCAGGAGGTCGAGGATCGCCTCGCCACGCTCGAGCGCCTGAAGAAGAAGCACGGCGGATCGCTCCAGGAAGTCATCGAGAGGAGGCGCGCGCTCGCCCGCGAACGGGAGCTGATGGAAACATCCGCAGACCGCGCGGCGACGCTCGAGGCGGAGCTGGCCGCCGCGCGCGAGCGCTACGTGACCGCGGCCACCACGCTGTCGCGCGCGCGGCACGCTCACGGCGAACGGCTCTGCCGCGCGATCGAAAAGGCGCTGGGGGAGCTCGCGATGCCGCGCACGCGCTGCGAGCTGCGGCTGAACGCGAGCCAGTCGGAAGAGGCGTGGACGGAGCGCGGCTTCGACAGCGGCGAGTTCTACCTGTCGCCGAATCCCGGCGAGGACGTCAGGCCGCTCGCGCGCATCGCATCCGGCGGCGAGCTGTCACGCGTCATGCTCGCGCTGAAGAACCTGGCGGCGACCGATGCCCCCGGCAAGACCCTCGTCTTCGACGAGGTGGACGCGGGGATCGGCGGGGCAGTGGCGGATATCGTGGGCGCGAGGCTGCGCGGGCTCGCCGACCGCTACCAGGTGCTGTGCATCACGCACCTGCCCCAGATTGCCGCCTACGGCACGTCCCATTACGTGATTGAAAAAGGCGTGAAGAGCGGCCGTACAATCACCACCGTCGAGGAAGTCAGCGGGCCGGATCGCGAGGCAGAGCTTGCGCGAATGATTGGCGGCACCGACATTGGATCGGCGGTCCTCGCCTCGGCGAAGGCGCTGCTCAGCGCGCGCCAGGACGCCGGCGCACCCAGGCGAAAGAACCGGTAAGTCGACTTTAGACGAATTTATACGATTTTGACCAAGAAATACCTGATCGAGACGTTCGGCTGCCAGATGAACTTCCACGACTCCGAGCGTATGGCCGGCCTGTTGGAGCAGGCGGGCTACGAAGCGACGGAGGAGTCGCAGGAAGCAGATCTGGTCGTGCTCAACACCTGCAGCGTGCGCGAGCGCGCCGAGGACAAGCTCTATTCGCGCCTGGGGGAACTGCGCGTGAAGGCCGCCGAAGTGGGGCGCAGGCCCGTGCTGGCGGTCACCGGCTGCGTGGCGCAGCAGGAAGGGCCCGCGCTTCGCAAGCGCTCGCGCGACATCGACGTTATCGTGGGCACGCAAAGCCTGAAGATGCTTCCCATGCTGGTGGAGCGGGCCGAGAAAAAGGGGTCGGGAGCCTTTTTCGGGCCTGCATCGGCGAAAAAGGCTCCCGACCCCTTTTACATCGACATCAACCCCCACGAGGACGTCTCGTTTCCGCTGGGCCTCACGCGCCGGGGAGACCCGGTAAAGGCGTACGTGACGATCGTCGAAGGGTGCAACGACTTCTGCGCCTTCTGCGTGGTGCCGTACACGCGGGGGCACGAGCGCATGCGACCCGTTGCGGAAATCGTCGCGGAGGTCCGGGAGGCGGCGGACTCGGGGCGGAAGGAAATCCAGCTGCTCGGACAGATCGTGAACCACTACCAGGCGCCGGACGATGCCGCGTGCGATTTCGCCGAGCTCCTGGAACGTGTGAGCCGGGTGCCCGGGGTCGAGCGCATCCGGTTTGCGAGCCCGCATCCGCGGCATGTCGGGCCGCGTCTCATCGAAGCAGTACGCGACATCCCGCAGGTCTGCAAGCACCTGCACCTGCCGGTGCAGTCAGGCTCTTCGTCGATTCTGAAAGCCATGCGGCGTCGCTATACGCGCGACAGCTACCTGGACCTGGTTCGCCGCGTCAGGGAGGCGGTGCCGGACATCGCGCTTTCGACCGATATGATCGTCGGGTTCCCGGGTGAAACCGGGCCGGACTTTGCGGAAACGCTTTCGCTCGTCGAGGCGGTGCGCTTCCACAGCATGTTCTCGTTCAAGTACTCGTCGCGGCCGAACACGCTGGCGGAGAAGCGGTTGCCCGATGACGTCAGCGAGAGCACCAAGAGCGAACGGCTGTCGATCCTCCAGGGGCTCCAGAAACGGATCCAGATCGAGCTGCACGAGGCTGCGGTTGGACGGTCCTTCGAGGTACTGGTCGACGCGACGAGCCGCAAGCGCCGCTGGGAGCTTTCCGGCCGGACGACGGGGAACACGGTTGTTAATTTCCCGCTGCCCGCGCCGGCCACCGAACCGGCCGAGTGGGTCGGGCGGACGGTGCAGGTGACCATCACGGAGGCGGGGCCGAACAGCCTACGCGGTCAGGCAGGTTCTCATGCAGATTGACATGTCGATCAAGGGGCTGATGGTCGATCCCATCACCAACATGCCGATCATCATCCTGCGCGACAAGGACGGGCAGCGCGTCCTGCCTATCTGGGTGGGAGTGTTCGAGGCGAACGCGATCGCGCTGCAAATCGAGAACGTGACGACGCCGCGGCCAATGACCCACGACCTTCTGAAGAACGTCATCGAGGACCTGAAGGCCACCGTCCGGAAGATCGTCGTGTCGGAGCTGAAGGAGAACACTTTCTACGCGCTGATTTACCTCGAGGCCGGCGCCGAGGGCATCGTCGCGGTGGACGCCCGCCCGAGCGATGCGATCGCGCTGGCGCTCAGGACCAAGGCCCCGATTTTTGTCGAGGAGGCGGTCATCGACAACGCGAAGACCCAGGAGATCGCCCCCGACAAATCGGACACGGAACGGCTTCAGCGCTGGCTCGAAAGCCTCGATCCGGATGACCTGGGCAAGTACAAGATGTAGCTGTCCTTGACACGCGGCACACCGCTGCTAGAATGGCAGCGATTCCGACCTACCTGGCTCCCACAGACGAGGTTTCCGGGCGCGGCCGCCGTCGCGACCGCCAGCAACGATGATTGTCGCGATTGCCAACCAGAAAGGTGGCGTCGGGAAGACCACGACGGCCATCAACCTTGCGGCGGCCCTGGCCATGCGCGGCAAGCCGACGCTGCTCATCGACCTCGATCCTCAGTCCAACAGCACGATGTCGTACCTCGACGTTGCCGTCGTCGGCAAGAGCGTGTACGACGCGATCACGGACGACAAGGTCAGCTTCGCCGACGTGATGCACCGGTCCACGCAGGACAACCTGTGGATCGCGCCGTCTCGGATCGCGCTCGCGAAGCTCGAGAGCAAGCTGGTGGGGGAGATCGACGCGCACTTCCGCTTGAAGGACCGCCTGGCGCCAATCCGGCAGAAGTTCCCTTACATCGTCATTGATTGCCCGCCGGCGCTGGGGCTGCTGACCGTCAACGCGCTTGTGGCGGCCACGCATCTGTTGATTCCGATCCAGTCGTCCTACTTCGCGCTCGAGGGGACCGACGACCTTCTCGAGACCGTCGAAAAGGTCCGCGCCCGCGCCAACCCGGGCCTGCGCATCCTCGGAGTGGTCATCACGATGCACGACAAGCGGACCGCGCTCGCGCGCGATATCCGAGCGCAGATCGACAAGGTGTTCGGCGGCAAGGTGTTCAAGACCGTGATCACCAAGAGCGTACGGCTCGAGGAGAGTCCGGCGTACAAGGAATCAATCTTCAGTTTTGCTCCCGAATCGTCAGGGGCGACCGAGTATTACCGGCTGTGCGAGGAGGTCATGGATCGTGCCTAAGCGAGGTCTGCCGGCGACGGTGAAAATGCGCCACGACGAGCACTACGTGGAGGCGCTGTCGTTCTCCTCGGGCTCGCCGGTCGGGCGCATGGCGCCGATCGACCAGATCGACCCAAACCCGCACCAGCCGCGGCAGGTCATGGGGGATCTGTCGGAGCTGATGGCCTCCATCGCCGAGAAGGGAGTCATCGAGCCGCTGGTCGTGCGCCAGCGTCGCGGTCGCTACCAGATCATTGCGGGTGAGCGCCGCTACCAGGCGGCGATCCAGGTCGGCCTGCGCGAACTGCCCGTCGTCGTGCGCGACGTGGACGACACCGAGGTGATCGAGCTTGCGCTGGTCGAGAACCTCCAGCGCAAGGACCTCACGCCGTTTGAAGAGGCGGAGGCGCTCCACGCGCGCGCGGAAAAGTGCGGCTACACGCACGAGGACCTGGCGCGCAAGCTGGGGAAGTCCCGCACGTCGGTCACCGAGTCGCTCGCGCTGAACCACATGCCCGACGAGGTGAAAAACCTTTGTCGGCTGGCCGACATCAACTCTAAATCATTGCTATTACAGATAGTTAGGCAATCGGATCCCAAGAAAATGGTCGCGCTGATAGAAAGGATGACGCGCGACGGACTCAGCACCCGCGAGGAACTCCGAAAGGCTGCCACGCCCGCGAAAGCCAAGCCGGGCCGGCCGCGCAGCTACGTATTCAACTACCGGGCTCCGTCGAAGGATTTCAATCTGAAGCTGCAGTTCAAGAAGTCCCAGGTCGAGCGCGAGGAGGTCATCGCCACGCTGCTCGCGATCATCGAAGAGCTCAGGACGTCCAAGCAGTAGGTCTCGCTGCCAAACCTCCGAAGCCACCGGGCGCGCGGAATGCCTTTGCGCTGCTGCGGCGGCCCCGCTTCCTCCTTATAAGTTAACATAACATATCTTATCAGACTCACTTGAAATGCCTAGATAAACCGCCCTGTGGAAGCTTTGTGCGTGGTTTTCTAAGGCGCCCGCCCCATAACCCGTCGCCAGACCCTCTCGGCCGAACCCCCGGCTGAACTCTCCCGCAGAACCACCGCGCAGAACCTCTCGTGCGGAACCACCGTGCAGAACCCTTCGTGCTAATCTCAACCCACGTCCCGCATGTTCCGCACCCTCGACCGCTATCTCATCCGCGAGATCCTGCCCCCGTTCTTCCTCGCCCTCCTGGTCTTCACCTTCATCCTCCAGATCCCGCCGATCATGGACCAGGCCGAGAGCCTCATCGCCAAGGGGGTGCCGTGGATGACGGTCGGCCGGCTCCTTGCGCTGCTCCTGCCGCAGGCGCTGGGGTTGACGATTCCGATGGCGCTGCTCGTCGGGCTGCTCATTGCCTTCGGGCGGCTCTCGGGCGACCGCGAGATGGTGGCCGTCCTGGCGTGTGGCGTCAGCCTCTACCGGTTCCTGCTGCCGGTCATGCTGCTATCGGGCGTTGCCGCCGGCGTCACGATGTGGGTGCTCATCGTCGGCATCCCGGACGCGAACCAGACGTTCCGCGAGATCACGTTCGACATCGTTACGGCGCGCGTGGAAAACGACGTCAAGCCGCGGGTGTTCTTCGAGGATTTCCCGAACCGCGTGCTCTACGTCCGTGACAGCGCGGCCCCCGAGCCCGGGTGGCGCAAGGTTTTCCTGGCCGATACGTCGACGCCGGGACGACCGGTGATCTTCCTGGCCTCCAGGGGGCGCCTGCTGTTGGATCGCGCCGCCCGCCGGGTCGAACTCGTCCTGCACGACGGCGCCCGCTACGCGCCTGGGGAGAAGCCTGGGGAGTACGAGGTGTACCGGTTCAACGGCCGAGACCTCATCATCTCGCTCGATCCGAACAGCGTCTTCCCCACCACGACGCCTCCCAAGGGGATCACCGAGCTGCGCATCGCGGAGTTGCGCGAGCAGATTGCGCTCAAGCAGCGCCAGGGGCTGTCGCCGCACAACGAGATCATGCAGATCCAGCAGAAGTTCTCGATCCCGTTCGCGTGCCTGATCTTCGGCGTGCTCGGGATCGCGCTGGGGGTGACCGCGCGCAAGGACGGCAAGCTCGCGGGGTTCGTGATCGGAATCGGCGTCATCTTCGGCTACTACGTCCTCATGTACCTGGCCGAGTCGATGGCCAAGGGACACATGCTCCCCGCGGCGATCGCGCGCTGGGTGCCCAACCTTCTCCTCGCGCCGCTGGCGATCATGGCCCTCGTCTGGCGCGCGCGGTGGGCCGACGCCGGGCTCTCGATCCCCTGGCTGCGCGGCGCGCCCGCGGCGCCGGAGACTGAGACGGGCGAGACGCCCCTCGCGGCCGCGGCGCCGGCGCAGCCCCGCCGCGGCCGCGTGGTCATCGTGCTGAAGATTCCCCGGGTCTGGTATCCGCGGCCCACCCTGCTCGACGGCTACGTGGCGCGCATGTACATCCGCGTCGCGGGGCTCGCCTTTGCCGCCATGATGGGCATCTTCTACATCGCGACCTTCATTGACCTGTCCGACAAGCTGTTCAAGAAGCAGGCGACCGGCGCGATGCTCCTCGAGTTCTTCTGGTACTCGACGCCGCAGTACATCTACTACGTCGTGCCGCTGTCGGTGCTCCTGGGCGCGCTCGTCACGATCGGGCTGCTCACCAGGACGAGCGAATTGACCGTGATGAAGGCCTGCGGCATCTCGATCTATCGCATCGCGCTGCCGCTTGTGGCCGTCGCGATGGCCGGCAGCCTGGCGCTCTTCTCGCTCGAGGAGCGGGTGCTGGCGCACGCCAACCGCCGCGCGCACGCGCTGAACGCGCGCATCCGCGGCTTCACGCCGCGCACCTTCAACGCGCTCAACCGCCAGTGGGTCGCCGGCCGCGGCAACCGCGTGTACCATTACGCGCTCTTCGATCCGAACCGCCGCGAGCTGCTCGCTCTCTCGCTCTACACGCTCGACGAGAAGCAGTGGCGGCTCGCCCGCCACGTCTTCGTGGAGCGCGCCGCGTTCTCGGGGGGCAACTGGACCGGCCGCGCGGGCTGGGACGTGACGTTTCCCGGCGGGGGGCGCGCGCCCTGGCAGCCGTTCGCTGAGCGGGCGCTGAACGTGGAGCCGCCGGAGTACTTCGAGGCCGAGCAGCCGGACGCCGAGCTGATGACGTACTCCGAGCTGCAACGGCACGTCCGCGATCTCCGCGCCAGCGGCTTCAACGTCGTCCCGCTGCTGGTGGCGCTGCAACGGAAGATCGCGTTTCCGCTCGTCACGGTCGTGATGACGCTGATCGCCGTCCCGTTCGGCGCGACGACGGGCCGGCGAGGCGCGCTGTACGGAGTCGGGCTCGCGATCGCGCTGGCGATGCTGTACTGGGTGCTGCTGAGCGTCTTTGCCGCGATTGGCAGCGCGGGCATGCTGCCGGCCGCGCTCGCCGCGTGGGCGCCCAATCTCCTCTTCGGCGCCGGGGCCGTCTACCTGCTGCTGACCGTCCGAACGTGAATAAGTGGGACAGAATAAGTGGGACAGTCACACTTTTCCGTCAGGTTCCGGAGGAAAAGTGTGACTGTCCCACTTATTCCCTCCACTCGACGTCTCTCAGCGCGAGCCGGCCCGAGGATCCCGGGTCTGCGTTCACGGTGTCGGCGACAAACAGCAGCGAATCGGCGCCAGCCCGATCGACTGCCGGCGCAGCACCTCGAATGGCGCGGAACTCCTCGAGCCGGATCGCGATCCGCCGCCCGGCCGGCCCGACGAAGATCGACCGGCGCCACCGCTGCCCTGCCCCGCCGCCGGCCGGCGAGCGCAACTGCACGGAGATGCGCATCGGCCGATCCGCGCGGGCACCGAAGGACAGCCACCTGGCTGCGGCTGGCACCGCGACGGCGTGAACCAGTGCCGCGTACGGGCTGGTTCCGATCGGTCCGAGGTGGTAGTCGAACTCCACGCCTTCGGGCGACACGCTGACCGCGCCGCCACTTCCTTCCGCATGCTCCATGCTCCAGTCGTTGCCGACCGGGGCGGTCGCCGCGCCCGGCTGGGGCTCGAGCGGACCAACGGGCGCAACGCCGACATAGATTGGGCTGGACACGATCCACGGCACTGGCGGGGTGCCGGGCGCGCCGGGAACGTGGACCTCGACGCGGTAGGCGCCCGGAGCGGCGACCATCCGGCTGGCCAGACCGGGCGCCGGCGCGCGCGCGCGCTCGGCGCCGTTGTGCAGCAGAACGATCGTCGCGCCGGGCGGCCCGCCGGCCTGCACCTCGAAATCAACCGGCCCTGCCGGAATCAGCCGATCCCCGATGGCCGCGCTCGCCGACCCGCTCGTTGCGCGGAACATCAGCCGCGCCGGCCGGGCGACACCGTCGATGCCGGTGAACACGCGGCCGCGCTTCAGCGCCCGCACGAGCACCGGTGCATCAGCCTCCGCGTCCCCCGTCAGCGCCCGGTCAAGCGCGACGTGCACGGCGAAGGTCTCGAACAGAGCGCGGTAGGTCGGCAGTGGGATCCCCCGGCGGCCGTAGTCCTCCGGGCCTCCCCGAGCGATCCTGCCGTGCGCGTCGTGTCCGGCGACATACGCGAGCGCCCGGCGCGCCGCCAACTCATCGGCGCGGGCCAGCGCCGATGATGGCCCGTCAAACGTTCGCGCGATTGCCGCCGCGGGCCTGAGCCAGTAGCCCAGCACCGCGCGCGCCAGCGACGCGCCGCTCTCGTCGCGCCACTCGCTGTCCGCGTTCAGCCATTCGATGCCGTCGATGGGCGCTTCCCAGGCGGACCACGCGAGCGCCTCTTTCGGCGACGCGGGGTGCGCGGCGACAGCCATGCCCCCCAGGCGCTGGACATCCTCCACCACGTCGCGCGCCTCGCCGGCCAGCGGATACTCCGCCTCCTTCAGGCCGATGGCGACCACGTGCCCCTGGTCCGTGCTGATCTCGGCTCCGTCGATGCAGAGCACGCCCCGGCGATAGGACGGAGGCTGGAGACCACGGCCGTCGCCGTGATCGGTGATGACGAGGAACGTCAACCCGGCCGCCGCAGCGGCCGCCGCGACCTCGTCCATGGTGCCGCCGCCGTCGGACTTGACCGTGTGAACGTGGAGCGCGCCCTTGAGCGTGAGGGGATCGACAGCCGCCGAATGCGTGACGGCCCGCGGGGATGGGGGGAGCGCCAGCGCGATCAAAACAACAACGGCGGCCACGAGGGCCGCCGCTGTGCGTCTCACGAGGATTCGCGCCGTCAAGGCTCCTACAGCCCGGCGTCTGCGCGCAGCGCGTTCGCCTTGTCGGTGCGCTCCCAGGTGAACTCCGGCTCCTGACGGCCGAAGTGCCCGAAGGCCGCCGTCTTCTTGTAGATCGGGCGGCGAAGGTTGAGCGTCTCCATGATCCCGCGCGGCGTCAGCTTGAAATGCGCGCGCACGATCTCGCCGATCTTCAGATCGTTCGCGCGGCCGGTGCCGTGGGTGTCCACCAGGACGGAGACCGGGTCAGCCACGCCGATCGCGTACGCCAGCTGCACGGTCGCCCGCTCGGCGAGCCCGGCCGCGACGATGTTTTTCGCGACATACCGCGCCATGTAGCACGCCGACCGGTCCACCTTCGTGGGGTCCTTGCCCGAGAACGCTCCCCCGCCGTGCGGCGCGGCCCCGCCGTAGGTGTCCACGATGATCTTGCGCCCGGTCACGCCGGCGTCTCCCTGCGGGCCGCCGATCACGAAGCGGCCGGTCGGGTTGATGTAGAACTTCGTGTTCTTGTCCATCATCGACGCGGGCACGACCTTGTGCACGATCTTCTCGATGATGTCCTCGCGCAGCGTCTCGTTCGACACGGCGGGGCTGTGCTGCGTCGAGACGACCACCGCGTCGACCCGAACCGGCTTGTCGCCGTTGTACTCAATCGTCACCTGCGACTTGCCGTCGGGGCGCAGGTACTCGAGCTCTCCCTTGCGGCGCGACTCGGACAGGCCGCGGCACAGCTTGTGGGCGAGCATGATCGGCAGCGGCATGAGCTCCTCGGTCTCGGTGCACGCGTACCCGAACATGAGTCCCTGGTCGCCGGCGCCCCCCGTATCGACGCCCATCGCGATGTCGGGCGACTGGGCGTGGATGGACGAGAGCACGGCGCAGGTCTCGTAATCGAACCCGTACTTCGCGCGGGTGTAACCGACATCCCGGATCGTGTCCCGCACGATCTCCGGAAAATCGACGTAGCAGCTGGTGGTGATCTCGCCGGCGATGATGGCCAGGCCGGTGGTCACCAGGGTCTCGCACGCCACGCGGCCGACCGGGTCCTGCGCGAGAATCGCGTCGAGGATGCTGTCGGAAATCTGGTCGGCGATCTTGTCGGGGTGTCCCTCGGTGACCGACTCGGAGGTGAACAGGTGACGGCCCGTACGGCCCATAGCGCTCCTTGTGGATGAAAACAAACAGTTCACTGTAGCAAATTCAGGCGCGCGGGTGAAACTTTTCGTAGACGGCCCGCAGCCGCTCTTCGAGGACGTGCGTGTAGATCTGCGTCGTGGACAGATCGGCGTGGCCCAGCATCATCTGAATCGCGCGCAGGTCGGCGCCGCGCGCGAGCAGGTGCGTCGCAAAGGAATGCCGCAGCACGTGCGGGCTCAGGTCGCGGCTGACGCCCGCGCCGCGGCCGTAGGCCTTGAGGATCTTCCAGAACCCGACGCGCGTGAGCCGACCGCCGCGCGCGTTGGCGAACAGCCAGGGGGCGGGCTTCTGCCGGAGCAGCACCGGCCGCCCTTCAGCGACATAGCGCCTCACCCATGATACCGCCTCGTCTCCCAGCGGGACGACGCGCTGCTTGCTGCCTTTGCCCGTGCAGGTGAGGTACCCGGCGTCGAGATGGAGATCCGGCACGCGCAGCGCGACGAGCTCGGACACGCGCAGCCCGGTCGCGTACAGCACTTCGATCAGCGCGCGGTCGCGCAATCCCCGCGGCTCGGCCACGTCCGGCTGCGCGATCAGGCGGTCCACTTCCTCGGCAGTGAGGTACCGCGGGAGCGCGGCCCACGCGCGGGGTCCCGTGAGGTCGGCGGCCGGATCCACGGCGATCAGCCGGTCGAGGACGAGGAACTTGTAGAACCCCCGCACGCACGCCACGGCACGCGCCACCGATCGCGGCGCCAGGCCGCCGGTCAGCAGGCCGCGGACGAACGCCTCGAGATCCTGCCGTCCGAGCGAGGCGGGCGCGCGCCCGGTCTCGTGCGCGAAGCGGGCCAGCATCGCCAGGTCGCGCGCGTAGCTCTCCAGCGTGTTCCCGGCGAGCCGCCGCGACACGCGCAGGTGGTCGAGATACGCGTCGATCGGATCGGACATTGGCGGCTGTGCTCCACGCGCGCGCATTGACACCCCCCGCCCCGAGGAGTAGTGTACTCCGCCTGTTCCGTTTCGTTAGCCCCGATGCCCAGCCAATCGAAGTGGCAGTACCTGCCAACCGAAGCGATCAACCCGAACACCCTCGCGCTCGACAAGACACCCGTCCCTGACATCATCGACCTCGTCGTCAACGAGGACCGCCGGGTCGTGGCGGCCGTGCAGAAGGAAAAAGAGGCGATCGCCCACGGGATCGAGATCATCACCAAGGCGCTGCGCAAGGGTGGGCGCCTCGTGTTTGTCGGCGCCGGCACGTCGGGGCGCCTCGGCGTCGTCGAGGCGGCGGAGATGCCTCCCACCTTCGGGACGTCGGCCGATCTGGTCCAGGCCATCATGGCCGGCGGGCAGCCGGCGGTGTTCCAGGCCAAGGAAGGCGTCGAGGACAACTACGAGGAAGGGTCGCGTGCGATCGCGCGGCTGCGCATGGGCAAGAAGGACGTGGTCATCGGCGTGTCGGCGAGCGGCGTGACCCCCTTCGTGCGCGGCGCGCTCACGCGCGCGCGCAAGGCGGGCGCGAAGATCATCTTCGTCACCTGCTGGCCGGGTTCCGAGCTGAAGACCTTCGTCGACCTGCTGATCGCCCCGGCGGTCGGCCCCGAGATCATCGCCGGCTCGACCCGCCTCAAGGCGGGCACCGCCACGAAGATGGTCCTCAACATGCTGACCACCATCTCGATGGTGAAGGTGGGCAAGACCTATGGCAACCTGATGGTGGACGTGCGCACCGGGTCCGAGAAGCTGAAGGACCGCGCGCGGCGCATCATCATGATCGTCACCGGGCTCGAGTACGACGAAGCCGACAGGCTGCTGCGCCGCTCGCGCTGGAACGTCAAGGTCGCGATTGTCATGCAGAAGGGCGCCGTGTCGTACAGCGAAGCCCTGAAGCGGCTGCGCAAGGCGGACCAGTCGATCCGCGACGCGATCGGCGAGGACATCGAGCCGCGGCTGCGTCAGCTGCTCAACCTGGACGCCGCCCCTTCGTCCAGGACCAGCTCCACGCGCGGGTGAAGCTGCAGGAATGACGCGGGCACCCGCGTCGTGATCGGCCCGTTCACCACCCGTTCGATGCACCCCGCCTTGCTCTTGCCCATCGCGAGGAGCGTGAGGTCCCGCGCGTTCAGGATCGTCGCCATCCCCATCGACAGCGCGGAGCGTGGCACGGCCTCCACGTCGTGCCCGAACAGCGTTGCGTTCGCGCGACGCGTGGACTGGTGCAGCGCCACGCGGTGCGTCCGCGCGTGCAGCTCCCGCGCCGGCTCGTTGAACCCCACGTGGCCATTGGTCCCGATCCCGAGCAGCACCAGATCGATGCCGCCGGATGCGGCGATCGCGCGCTCGTACCGAGCGCACTCCGCTTCGGCGTTGTCCGCGAGCCCATCGAGGAAGTTCATGCGGTCCGGCGGCACGTTGATGTGCCCGAACAGGTGCTCGCGCATGAACTGCCGGTACGAGCCGGGATGGTCGCCGGCGATGCCGTAGAACTCGTCGAGATTGAAGGTGGTGACGCGGGCGAAATCGACTTCGCCGGCCTTGAAGAGCGCGACCAGCTGCCGATAGAGGGGAACCGGGGTGCGCCCGGTCGGGAGCCCGAGCGTCGCATCGGGCTTCCCGGCAATCCGCGACGCGATCTGCCGCGCGACGGCCGCCGCCGCGGCTCTCTCGGAGGGATAGACGGAGATCTTCATGCAGCGGCCACGATCGTCCCGATCCCTGAAACCTGGCCTCTCACCTCTGACCTCTGACCTCTAGTCATGAATGTAGGCGGGAATCCTCGCGCCCCCCTTCGCCTCGGCCAGCGCGAGCCGGACCGCCCCTTCGGCAGGCTCGCGATCGAGCTGACGCGCGGTGACGTTCGGCGCGTCGTCGCGAACGCGCGCCGGCAGTTCGCTCACGAGCCAGTGCAGCCCGCGGAAGATGCCGCCCGACAACAGGAGCGTGAACGCCTCGTCCACCATGTGGAGCCGCCGTGCCACCGAGATCACGTAGCCGGCGAGCTCGCGCGCCGTGCCGTCCATGATCCCGGCCGCCACCTCGTCGCCCCGCTCGAACGCGTGCTGGACGTAGGGCGCGAGCGCCGCGATCTCGGGCGGCTTCACGCCGCGGTAGTAGACGGCGTGCAGCAGGTCCTGCGGCCGCCTGACCTCGAAGTGCTTGAGCAGCAGGTCGGTGAGCAGCGTATGGGCTCCGCGTCGATCCTGCTCGCGGAGCACGGCACGAATCGCCGCGCGGCCGATCCAGTATCCGCTGCCCTCGTCGCCGAGGACGTAGCCCCAGCCGCCGGCGCGCGCCGCCTGCCCTTCGACGTTGCGGCCGTACGCGATCGATCCCGTCCCGGAAATCACGACGATGCCGGGGCCCTCGCCGGTGCCGGCCTGCAGCGCAATCAACGCGTCGTTGACGACGACGAGCCGCGCCTTGTAGCCGATCCGCCGCATGATGCTCCAGACCACGCGCGAATCGTCCTCGCGATCGACGCCCGCCATGCCGAGGCAGATCGCCGCCGGCATGGCGCGGCGCGCGACCGTCTCGAGCGCGCGCTCCATGACCTCGTGAAGGACCTTTTCGACCTGGAGCTCGCCGGCCGCCTGGAGGTTGGCGCCCGGCCCCCGCGTTTCGGTGACGAGGCGCCCGTGGTCGTCCGCGAGCTGGCACACGGTCTTCGTGCCGCCAGCGTCTATGCCGATGACGTGCATGGCAAGGTCAGGAGTCAGAAGACAGAAGGCAGGCGCCAGGGTTCGGGAAGAATCTCCCGAAGCCTGACGCCTGAAGCCTGTCTAGAACGTCAGCTTGACGCCCATCTGAATCATGCGGGGATCGCCCGCCGACGTCAGCCGCCCGAACGTAGGTGTCCCGAGAACCGTCCCCACGCCGGTGAAGTTGGTTTCGTTGAACACGTTGAACGCCTCGAGCCTGAACTGCATCCTCACACGGTCGGTGACGACGAAGTTCTTGAAGAGCGCGAGGTCCGTCCAGTGCCTCCACGGCCCGCGCACGACGCTGCGCGGCGCGTTTCCGAACGTGTTCGGCGCCGCGTTAGCAAAGGCGGCCGTGTTGAACCACTGTTCGACGGTCTTCGGCCCCTCAGGCTCGCCGATAAGGTCCGGACGGCGGGTGACGTTGCCGAACGAGTTCGAGGTATTCGCCGACGTCGTGATCGTCAACGGAGTGCCGCTCGCCAGCTGTGTCGCGCCGCTGATCTCCCACCCCCCCAGCAGGTTGTATTTCACCCGGTCGGAGCGATCGTTGAAGAACGGCAACGCGTACACGTAATTGGCGCCGAAGATATGCGTGCGGTCGTAATTCGTCACCGCCCGCTCCGCATCCAGGTTGCTAATGTCCTGCACGAGGTCAGACCGGTCTGATGACGAGTCAGACTCGGCCTTCGACAACGTGTAGTTCACGTTGATCTGGAGCCCCTGCTGCCAGCGCCGCTGCACCGCCACCTGCAACGAATTGTAGATGGAGGTGGCGTCGGTCGCCCTCAGCGTGATGTTGCCCCATCCGCGGTACGGCCGCGCAGCGTTGCTCGCGCCAGTCGTCCCCGGAGGCGTCTGATTGACGTCGTACGCGCGCAGCAAGTTGCGCCCGGCGCTGCCGACGTACGCGATGTCGAGATTGAACCTGTACGGCAGCTCGCGCTGCATCCCGATGCTCCACTGGTGCGTGGTCGGGATCTTGAAGTCGGGGCTCATCGCGATCAGGTTCGGAATGATCACCTCGTTGTTCCGCTGCGCGCCAGCCGTCGGGCTCTGCAGCGTCGGCCCTGAACCGCCCGTCGCGCTGAACACCGCGCTCGAGGCGAACGGCGGATTGACGAAGGCATTCTGCAGCGCAATCCCGACGAGGGTCCGGTCGAAGTACATGCCGTACCCGCCGCGAATTGCCGTCGAGCCGTCACCGCGCGGATCCCAGGCGAAGCCGGCCCGCGGGCCGAAGTTGAACCACCGCGTCTCCGTTACGCGACGCCCGTAGGGGGAGTTCTGTCCCGCGACAATGATGCCGTTCAGCGGGTCCCCCGTGCCGGGGACGCGGACGTTGGCGGAGCTGATCTGGTATGCCTTCGACGGGTCGAATGCGGCCGGATCGAAGTTGGTCAACAGGTCTTCCGTGTCATACGGCTGCACGATCGCGGACCAGCGGACACCCAGGTTGAGCGCCAGATTCGGCCGCACTTTCCAGTCGTCCTGGAGGAACGCTTCGTACATCTGGAAGCGCAGGTGCGAGGCGATATCGATGTTCGTCTCGCTGTACGAGGACGCGCGGCCGAGCAGGAAGTCCGCAAAGGCGTCTCCGGTCGATCGGAAGGCGGCCGAAGAAGTGCCCGGAAACACGAAGGCCCCGTTGGTCCCGCTGGCCGCGTTCTCGTTCTTGAACTCCCACGAGAGGAGCACGCCGCCCTTGATCGAGTGATCGCCGACCATGAGCGTCAGCGTGTCCTTGATCCGGTGCGAGCCGTACGTGTTGTCGTATGGGCCGAAGAAGTTCCAGCCTCCATAGCCCCCGCTCCCGAAGCTCACGCCTGGCAGGACCGCGTCGCCCGGAGCGCCGGTGAACACCTTCGGGATCGAGACATCGCGCTTCGACAGGTTCGACGTGATCTCGCTGACGATCGCGCCGCGGCTATAGTTGTACGACGCCTCGTTCAGGAGGTTCGGCCCGACGATCCAGTTCCACGTGCCGACGAAGCTGCGGCCGGGGTTGTTCGTCTTGGTGTTGGCGATGCCGGGAAAGGCCGCGTTGAAGCTGCCGAAGATCTCGCCGAACGGTTCTTCGGACGGGATCGAGTCGTGGATGAACCGCCCATACACGAGGTGGTTCGGCGAAAACTGGTAATCGACGCGAACGAGCTCCTCGCGGAAGTCGCGCACCTGGGGCGTCGCGGCGCTGAAATTGCGATTGCCGCCGAGCACGGCCGGATCCGCGTTCGGAGTCGGGAACCGGTCGAGCAACGCCTTCGCGAACGGATCGATCCGGCTGGCCGGAATCTGGTTGTTTGGAAACGGGAGCCCCGTGGTTGGGTCCACGATGACCGTGGAAAACTCGGAGAAATCACCACTGCGCTGGCGGGCGGTCGCGACGCGGGTGTTGGCGACGCCGCCACCGCGGACCTGCTCAATGTTCCTGAACTCCTGGCCCCAGAAGAAGAACAGCCTGTTCTTCATGACTGGCCCGCCGATCGTGCCGCCGTAGTTGTGGTACTGCAGGGGCGCCGGATCACGCTGACCGTCGCGATCGAAATCGAGCGTGCTGAAATAATTGATCGCGTCAAATTTGTCGTCGCGGTAGAACTCGTACACCGAGCCATGCAGCTCGTTCGTGCCCGACTTCGTCACGACGTTCACCTGGCCACCGCCGCTGCGCCCGAACTCGGCGCTGTAGTTCGAGCGGAGGATCTTCACCTCGCTCACCGAGTCGACGCTGACGTAGTTGATCAGCGCGAGGTTGGACCCGACGTCGTTGTTGTCGGCCCCGTCGATCATCCAGTTGTTCTGGCTGGCGCGGTTCCCGTTCACGAACACGCTCGTCAGATTCCCCAGCCCCACGAACATCTGGCTGCCCAGGGTGGTCGAAACACCCGGCTGCATCGCCACGAGCTGAACGAGGTTCCGACCGTTCAGCGGCATCTGCATGACCTGGGTGTTGTTGATGAGCGTGCTGACCTCGGAGCTCTCCGTCTTGACGATGGGGGTTTCAGCCACCACTTCCACCGTCTCGGCGACGTTTCCGGCCCGCAGCGTGACGTCAATTCTGAGGCGGTCGTTGACGTGAAGCTCGATGCCGCTCCGAACCGTCTTGCGGAAGCCGCTCAGCTCCGCGCTGACTTCGTACGTGCCAACAGGAAGAAGCGGAGCCGCATAGGTGCCGGTTTCTGTGCTGACCAAATCCCACGTGCGTCCGGTCTCGACGTTCTTGACCACCACCGCCACCCCCGGCAGCACCGCGCCGGTCTCATCGGTGACCACGCCGGTGATCGTGCCGGTTGTTTCCTGCGCCGCGACCGGCGTCGCCGCGCCGCCGACCAGGGCTACCGACAGCGCCAACGCCGTAAGCAACCGCAAGCAGACTCGCATTCCGACTCTCCTTTGTGCCGTGAACTGTTCGTGCGGCCACAGCCTACTGCAAATCGGCCTATGACACCACTCGCTCACGGCCGGCCGAGGATTGACAGGCTGAGCCTTAACCTGTTAATTTTGGCCACTTTATGTCGATTTCAATGGCGCGGCTGCGATGGCCGCGCCTCGCAGTCCCCGCGGCCGCGGCCGCGCTGGCGCTGCTCTGCGCAATCCCGCTGAAAGGTGACGATCTCCCCGCCCCGCGCACCGAGCCTCTCGAAGTGCGCGGCCTGTGGGTGCTTCGCTCGTCGCTCACCTCGGCTTCCTCAATCACCAGCCTCGTCCGCACGGCGCGCGCGAGCGGGTTCAACACGCTGTTCGTCCAGGTGCGCGGCCGCGGCGAGGCGTTTTACTCGTCGGCAATCGATCCGCGCGCGAGCGACCTGGCGGGGCAACCCGCGGCATTCGACCCGCTCGCGAAGGTGATCGACGCCGCGCGCGCCGCCGGCCTGCGCGTGCACGCCTGGGTCAACGTCAACCTCGTCGCCAGCGCGGCGGATCTGCCCGACGACCGCGGGCACGTCGTTTACCGGCACCCGGACTGGTTGATGGTGCCGCGGGCGATCGTCCAGGAGCTGGCCGCCATTGACGGGCACAGTCCGGCGTACTCGGGCAAGCTGTCGCGGTGGACGCGGACGGTGAACGGCCGCGTCGAGGGACTGTACCTGTCCCCCATGGTGCCCGAGGCGGCCACCTACACGGAATCGGTCGTGGCGGAGCTCGCGGCGCGCTACGACGTGGACGGCGTGCACCTGGATTACCTGCGGTATCCGAACGACGAGTTCGACTACAGCCGCTACGCGGTCGCGGCGTTCCGCGAGGAGGTCGCGCCGTCGCTCGCGCCGGCGGCACGCGCGGCGCTCGATCGCCGCGCCGAGATCGACCCGTTTGCGTACCCGGACGGGCTGCCCGCCGAATGGTCGCAGTTCCGGCGGACGCGCCTGAGTTCTCTCGCCATGCGCCTGCGGAGCGCCGTCAAGCGCTCCCGCCCGTCGGCCGTCGTCACGGCCGCGGTGGTGCCCGACGTGGCCGAGGCCTACAGTGATCGCCTGCAGGACTGGCGCACGTGGCTCGAGTCCGGCATCCTCGATGCCGTGTGCCCGATGGCCTACACGACGGATGCGGCGACCTTCGCGCAGCAGATCGCGGGGGCGCGCGCGGTGGCCGGATCGCGGAGCGTCTGGGCGGGCATCGGCGCGTGGCGCCTGAGCCCGGCGCAGACCCTCGAGCACATCGCGCTGGCGCGCAGGGCCGGCGCGTCGGGCCTCGTGCTCTTCTCCTACGACAGCCTCACGGGTCCCGCGCAGGCCCGCCCCGACTACCTGGACGAGATCGCGCGCACGGCCTTCCACTTGAGCGGGGCGGCTGCCGCCGGCGGGGCGCGCTGAGCCCGTGAGCTGGATCGACTTCGCCGTCCTCGCGGCCTACCTCGCGGGGATCGTCGCGTTCGGGTCGTGGTTCTCGAAATCGCATCGCGACGTCCGCGACTACTTCGTCAGCGGCGGCGCCGTGCCGTGGTGGGCGATCATGGGATCGATCGTCGCCACCGAGACGAGCACCGTCACCTTCATCAGCGTTCCCGGCTACGCCTACACGACGAACTTCACCTTCCTGCAGCTGGTGATGGGCTACATGATCGGCCGGCTCGCGGTGAGCCTGCTGTTCATCCCCGCGTACTTCCGCGGCGAGATCATCACCGTGTACCAGCTGCTCGGGACCCGCTTCGGCACGCCGGTGAAACGCCTCGCCTCGTCGGTGTTCCTGGCTACGCGGACGCTTGCCGACGGCTTCCGTCTCTTCGCGACCGGGCTCGTGCTGGCGGCGCTGCTCGGCGCCACGCCGGCGCTGTCGGGCTATTCGACGCACGCGATTCTCGTCGCGTCGGTCCTCATCATGGGGATCGCCACGATCATCTACACGTACCACGGCGGCATGACCGCGGTGATCTGGACCGACGTCATCCAGCTCGTCGTGTACCTGGTCGGCGCGTTCCTGGCCGCGTACATCCTCATCCTGCGGATCCCGGGCGGCTGGGCCGAGATCACCGCAACGGCGACCTCCGGCGGCAGGCTCCGGGTGTTCGACTTCACGTTCGACCTCACGCGCGGCTACACGTTCTGGTCGGGGGTCGTCGGCGGCGCGTTCCTGACCACGGCCACGCATGGCACCGACCAGCTCATGGTGCAGCGGTACTTCTGCGCGAAGTCGGCGGGGGACGCGCGCAAAGCCCTGCTGTGGAGCGGCGTGGCGGTCTTCGCGCAGTTCGCGCTGTTCCTGCTGATCGGCGCGATGCTCTACGTCTACTACTCCGGCTACGCACCCCAGGAAGCCGCGGCCTTCATGCGCGAGGGGCGCATCCAGAGCGACCGCATCTTTCCGACGTTCATCGTGCACCACCTGCCGACCGGCGCCGTGGGACTCGTCCTCGCGGCGATTTTCGCGGCGGCCATGTCGACGCTGTCTTCGTCGCTGAATTCCTCGTCGGCCGCCGCGCTGGCCGACTTCTATATCCCCGCAACCGGCGGCCGCCGCAGCGACGCGCACTACTTGCGGGTGTCGCGAATCGCCACGCTCGTCTGGGGCGTGCTGCAGATCGTGGTGGCGATCGCGGCGATTTCGCTCTCGTCGCGCGTCGTCGATGAAGTGCTCGGGATCGCGTCGTTCACCAACGGCATCATCCTCGGGGTATTCCTGCTCGGCACACTCACGCGGCGCGTGGGCCAGACGGCGGCGTTCGCCGGCATCCTGGTCGGGGCGGGCGTGATGTTGTGGCTGAAGCTGTTCACGGCGGTGAGCTGGCAGTGGTACGTGCTCGTGGGCGCCACCACGACGTTCGCGGTCGGCGTGCTGGCCAGCCTGACGGTGCCGTCGGCGGCGCCCTCCGGCGCGCCAGAGCCGTGAACCGCTTCGATCACGCGGCGGGGCTGATCGCTGGCGCCGTGGCGTCAGGCGTGACCCCCGCGGCCGTCGCTGAGGTGGGCCGCGCGACGGGTACCCTCTGGCGCGCCCCCTTCGGTCGCCTCACGTACGACGCCGAGGCGCCCGCCACGGCCGACGACACCTTCTTCGATCTCGCATCGCTCACCAAGGTGCTCGCAACCGCCCCCCTCGTGATGCGTGCCGTGGACCGGGGACAACTCCGCCTGGGCGATCCGGTGCGCGGATACCTGCCCCACTGGCGCGGCACCGATCGAGACGACGTGACCATTCGGGATCTGCTGGCCCACTCGTCCGGCCTCACGGCTTACCTGCCTTTCTTCCGCGACTACAGCGGGCGCGCGGAGTTCGAGCGCGCCATCTGCGCGCTGCCGCTGGAGTACGCGCCGCGCACGCGGTCGATCTACAGCGACCTGGGGTTCATGCTGCTCGGCTTCATCCTCGAGGATCTGTTCGGCCGCAGCCTGGCAAGCTGCTTTGATGAACTCGCGCGCGCGATCGCGACCGGCCCGATCGGCTTCAACCCGCCCGCGGCGCTTCGGCCGCGCACGGCCCCGACCGAGGTGGATCCCTGGCGCGGACGGCTGCTCGCGGGCGAGGTGCACGACGAGAATTGCTGGGCGCTCGGCGGCGCGGCCGGCCACGCCGGCCTGTTCGGCACTGCCGCGGCCGTCGGAACCTTCGCCCGTACGGTCCTCGAGGCGTTCCGCCGCGACACGGCGCTCGCCCGCCGGACGACGATGGAGCTGTTCGCACGCAGGACGATCGATGTGCCGGACAGCTCGCGCGCGCTCGGGTGGGACACGATGCTCCCCACCTCGTCATGCGGCACGAAGCTCTCCGCGCGCGCGATCGGCCACACCGGATTCACCGGCACGTCGCTGTGGATCGACCCGGAGCAGGATCTCTACATCGTGCTGCTCACCAATCGCGTCCACCCGACGCGCGAGAACAACCGGCTCAAGGAGCTGCGCGGGAAAATCCACGACGCGGTCCTCTCCGGCATCCTGGGCTCCTGAGTGGCTGGCAGGCGCGCGGGTGTCGCGCGAACTGCGGGCGGCTCTTTTCAGCGCGCCCCGGCGCGCACATCCGGCATGATGTCGCGCGCGAAGTGCCGGCCGAAGCCCAAGGCCCGCTCGCACCCGCCGGCACTTCGCGCGCCCGATCCCGCGGCGGATCTGCAAGATCCACCTCGCACGTCGTGTCCCACGCGTTGGTATAGACTCTGCCCTCGGAGCCGTCCTCCCGATGACACTCTCTGCACTCGATTGGTCCGTTGTTGCCCTCTACTTCCTCCTCTCCCTCGCCGTCGGCTTGTACTACGCGCGGCGGGCGGGCAGCAACATCAGCGAGTACTTCCTCTCCGGCCGCGACCTGCCGTGGTGGCTGGCGGGCACGTCGATGGTCGCGACAACCTTTGCCGCGGACACGCCGCTCGCGGTCACCGAGATGGTGGCGAGAAACGGCGTCGCGGGCAACTGGCTGTGGTGGGCCATGCTGCCGAGCGGCATGCTGACCGTCTTCTTCTTCGCGCGCCTCTGGCGGCGGGCGGAGGTCATGACCGACGTCGAGTTCGTCGAGCTGCGCTACTCCGGCCGGCCCGCCGCGTTTCTGCGCGGCTTCCGGGCCGTCTATCTGGGCCTCGGCGTCAACCTGATCATCATGGGCTGGGTGAACCTCGGGATGGCGAAGATCCTGAGCGGCACGCTCGGCATCGGCAAGTGGGAGGCCCTCACCTTCTGCCTCGGGATCACGTTCCTCTACTCCATCCTCTCCGGTCTCTGGGGCGTCGTCGTCACCGACGCGATCCAGTTCGTGATCGCGATGACCGGATCGATCGCGCTGGCCTGGTTCGGCATTCGTGCGGTGGGCGGACTCGACGCGCTGCAGACGAAGCTGGCGGCCGTCACGCCCGCGGGCAGCAGCGAGCCGTTCGGTGGCGCGGCGGTGAGCCTCTTCCCCGATGGCAGCGCCGTCTGGATGCTGCCGCTCCTGACGCTCGCCGTGTATCTCTGCGTGAACTGGTGGGCGTCGTGGTACCCCGGTGCCGAGCCGGGCGGCGGCGGGTACGTCGCGCAGCGGATCTTCTCCACGCGCAACGAGCGTCACGGCCTGCTGGCGACGCTCTGGTTCAACGTCGCGCACTACGCCCTGCGCCCGTGGCCCTGGATCCTCGTCGCGCTCTGCTCGGTGGCGCTCTACCCGGACGGCGCCGTGAATCCCGAGACAGGCCAGGCCGATCCCGCCTTCGGCTACATCAAGGTCATGACGGATTTCCTGCCGGTGGGCTTCCGCGGCCTCCTGCTCGCGTCGTTCGCCGCCGCCTACATGAGCACGATCGCCACCCAGATGAACTGGGGCGCGAGCTACCTGGTCAACGATTTCTATCGACGCTTCGTGCGGCAGGACGGCACCGAGAAGCACTTCGTGTTCGTCTCGCGCATGGCGACGCTGGTCACCGTGCTGCTCTCGCTCGTCGTGACCTATTTCATGAACCGCATCACGCAGGGATGGGAGCTGCTGCTCACCATCGGCGCCGGTACCGGGCTTGTGTACATCCTGCGCTGGTACTGGTGGCGCGTGAACGCGTGGTCCGAGATCGCCGCGATGACGGCCGCGCTCGTCGTGTCGCTCGCGCTGACCTCGCTGCAGGTGTTCGACAGCTCGCCGCTGGGATTCGCGCAGACGCTGCTCGTGACGGTGGGCGTCACGACGATCGTCTGGCTTGCCGCCACGTTCCTGACCGCCCCGGAACCGGAGCCCGTGCTGGATGCGTTCTACCGGCGGGTCACGCCCGCCGGCCCGGGCTGGGGCGCCGTGTCACGGCGGACGGGCATCGTGTCGCCGGATCCGATTGCGCCGAACATCATCAACTGGATGATGGGAATCGTGATGGTGTACAGCGTTCTCTACGGCCTGGGCGAGGTCTTCTTCGGTAGCGGGTTCAACGTGGCCTGGTCGTTCCTCCTCGCCATCGTGTCCGGCATTGCCGTCTCGCGCAACCTGGCCAGAAGCGGATGGGCGAACTGACGCCGGGCGCCGAGCCATCGGCCGCTCGATGACGTCTTAACTTCCGCCGGGGGGACGCTGCCCGCCGGGGCGAAACGGCCTGCGAGGGCCGCGCTGGTCGGGCCCGCCAGGCCCTTCGCCTGGCCGCACCCGATCGCCGGCACCGCCAGGCCCACCGGTGCCGCCAGGCCGCGGCCGGCCTGCGGGACCACCGGGGCCCGACGCAGCCTGGGCGAAGATGAACGGCCACTGGCTGTACTTGCTGCGCCCCTTGTAGATGCGGATGGAGGTCTCCTCGCTCTGGCTTGCGACCCCCATCAGGCCGCCCATCGGCGAGCTCGCCGGCTGCTGACCCAACTGCGTGCGGCCAGGCTGCTGCTGGATGGCCTGCTGCTGCGCCTGGGCGACCTGTCCGGCGTAAACCGGACGGAAGTCCTTGCCGGTGATGGGGTCCTTGTACTTCTTGCGGAGGAATTTCTGCTGCACCAGCACGTCCACGTTCGGCGGGAAGCTCTGGAACTTCCGGTTGAACAGGCCGATCGCGCGGACGTACTGCTCGCCGCGGAAGACGAGTTCCGCTTCCCGTTCACGGCGCATCTGATGCTGCCAGACGGGCAGCACGGCCGACAGCAGAACCGACATGACGGCCAGCATCGTCAAGAGGGCCGCCATGGCGTAGCCCCCTTCACGTGCGACGTGCCACGTGCCACGTGCGACGTGCCGGGTGCGACGTGCGGCACGCGACAGTTCTTGACCCCGTAAGTGCATGAGATTACTATCTTTAGCTGCCACCATGCTAACACGACCCCTTCGGCGCGCGTCGTTGGTGCTTGTCTTCGGCGCCGCGGCGTTGGCCGCTTCGGCCTGCGACAAGATGCCGCTGGTCGCGCCGACCGGCACGGTGATCACGCTCTTTGCGAACAACACGGTGCTGCCGATCGACGGCTCGATCGAGATCACCGCGATCGCGATTGAGGCGGGCTCGGCCCCCTCGACGGGCACGGGCACGGGCACGGGTACCGGCACGGGAACGTCCACGAGCGCCGGCGCCACCGCGGCGCAGGGCACACCGGTGCACAACGGCACGGTCCTCACGTTTACGACGACGCTGGGGCGGATTGAGCCTCAGGAGGCGCGCACGCACAACGGGCAGGTGACGGTCCGGCTGTTCGCCGGCGGCGCGTCGGGCGTCGCGACCGTGCGTGCGTTCTCCGGCGGCGCGGCCTCGAACGAGCTGAAGCTGAATGTGGGCGCGGCGGCGGCAAAGACGGTGTTCCTCAGCTCGACGCCACAGACGTTGAGCTCCGCGGGGGGCACCGCGCAGATCTCCGCGCGCGTCGTCGACGTGAACGGCACCAACCTCGCGGGCGTCCCGGTCACGTTCACCGCGGACAACGGCACGCTCTCCAATTCGACTGTCCTCACCGATGCGTCCGGTGTGGCGACAACATCGCTGACAACCAGCCGCGAGACGAAGGTCACGGCGACGGTGACGGGAGATGTGAAAGCTGAGATGACGGTCCGGCTGAACCCGCGCGTCAACGTCACCATCACACCGCCAGCAACGCCGCCGACCGCGGGAATTTCGGCCAATTACACGATCGCTGTTGGGGCGAATGCGAACGTGCAGAACGTCCGTGTGAACTGGGGCGATGGCAGCGTTCAGGATTTGGGCGCAATCAGTGGTAGCGTCACTGTGCCGCATCGGTATACCAACGACGGCGATTACACCATCACGGTGACCGCCTTCGATGCTAGTGGCAACACAGAGACGGTAGCGAGCGGCGTGAGCGTGCTGCCGCAGCAGCCACCCGGTGTGCTCCTCGCAGTATCCGACACGACTCCCCAGGTTGGCCAGCAGGTCAACTTCACCGCAACGGTCAGCGGTGCGACGTCCACGATCCTGCGGTACGAATGGGATTTCGGTGACGGCACAACGAAGACGACGACCGGAAATCAGACGAGCCATACCTACGGTGCGGCGGGCACTTTTACGGTCACAGTTACCGCTGTTCAATCGAGCGGGCCGTCAGGTCAGAACAGTACCACCGTCGTCGTCTCCATCTAGGCGCGAACGCTTCGCGGGGCGGCAGAAACTGCCGCCCCGCGGCGCCGTTCGCATCGCACTTTCTTCCACAGGCCTCACGCACTACCCCGCCAATCGCAGGGAAACAGCCGGGCATGCATTTCGCTACAGACGACGTTACAATGGCGCTCGTGGAAAGGGTTGTGCGGCCCAGGGTGAGTTACAGCGACTTGTGCCAGCAGCCGGAGGACGGCCGCCGTTACGAACTGTATGACGGCGAGGTGTTCGTGGTCCCGTCTCCGCTGCCCCTGCACCAGATTGTCGCGATGAACATCGAGGACTGGCTGCGTCATCATCCGCGCACGCGAAGCGGGCTGACGCTGCTGGCGCCGCTCGACGTCGCCTTCTCCGAGTACGACGTCGTCCAGCCGGACCTGTTGTATTTCGAGCCGGAGCGGCTCCCGCTGCTCTCGAACAGGCGCGTCACCCGCGTGGCGCCGGATCTCGCCATCGAGGTGATCTCGCCGGGCACGGCGTCGAACGATCGCGGGCGGAAGATGCGGATGTTCGCGCGCTACGGCGTGCGCGAATACTGGATCGCCGATCCGGAATCAGAACGCGTCGAGGTCTTCTCGTTGGGAGGAGAGATGTTCAGGCTCGTGCAGCAGGCGGCCGGCGACGACGCGATCGTGTCTCCGCTGCTCGGCCCGCTCGGCGGCGAAGTCTCCTCGTTCTTCCGCTCCCCGCTCGCCGGCTGAGATTACCAAATTACCGAATCACCACATTCACCAGTCAGAGTACGCCGTCCCGTCGAGCGCCGTCCCTTCCGCCCCGCTCTTCACGTCGTAGATGCCCGGCTCCGCGGAGGGGTTGGCCGGATCGGGCTCGGCCGGGATTGTCTGCCACGTGTCTGCCGAGCGCGTGATCGGATCTTCGGGGATCTTGCGCAGGTAGCCTTCGCTGACGAGGGCCTCGAGCGAGGCGGGATACTTCGCCTTGTCGGCGTAGTACTGGTCGATGGCGTCGCGCATGCGGAAGAGATCCGTCTTGAGCACCGCCTCGCGCGAGGAGGTGACCGAGTTGCGGTAGTTCGCCACGCCGACGCCCGCCAGGATCGTGATCAGCGCGATGACCACGAGCAGCTCGATGAGCGTCCAGCCGCCGTCCGTACGAAATCTGAGCATTACCAGTCTCTGTACTTCGTGCCGTCGAGCGCGGTGCCCTCCGACAGCGAGTAGACGTCGTACACGTTCTGGCCCCCCCAGGAGGTCGAGCCGGCATCGTCCTGGTAGGCGCGCCTGCCCCACTCCGCCCTGCCGGTCATCGGATCGAGGGGGATGCGGCGCAGGAACTTCAGCTTGCGCCCGCTGGCGTCGTTGGCGGGGCGGACTCCCTCGACGAGGACGTCGAGGTCCTTGGGATACCCTTCGCTTCCGCCGCCCACGTCGATGGTCGCGATCGCGCCGGCGTCCACCGCGTCCTTGAACTTGTCGATCGCCGTACGTACGTCGCGCAGCGCGCGCCGAAGCTCCCCTTCGCGCTGGCGCTGCACGGTGACGCGCGCGAGCGGCAGCGCCGCGGACGCGATCACGAGCAGGAGCGCCGTCACGACCAGCAGCTCGACGAACGTATAACCCGAGGACTTCATCATCGCACCGTGACGGTGACGGGCGAGACGCTCACCGGGATCACATTTCCTTCCGGCGTCGTGGCCGTGCCGCTCAGCGTGAACGTCACGTTGCCGGCCGCCACCGCGTCGAACAGCACCGCCGCCAGCAGGCCGGAGCCTGACGCGCCGGTCGCATCGCTGGTGCGGGCAATGACGATGTCCACGCGGTCGGCGCCCGGGTCGGTGCGCGGCGTGAAGGCGGGGCTCGCGCCCCCCTGCCGCATGAACGAGCCTTCCTGCACGGTGCGCGGGCGGACCACGGCCGGGTTGAACGTGAGCGTCAGGGCGATCGTCGAAAGGCGCGAGACGCCGTTGATCGAGATCGGCACGGTATAGGGGCCGCCGCCCACGCGGAACTCTGTTCCGGGGGGCGTCACGATGAGCTGCGCAGGCCCTGCGGCCGCGACCGGCGCCGGCGCGGGCGCAGTCGGCGCGGCGGGTTCAGCCGGCGGTGTCGTCGCGGCCGGCGGCGTTTCCGTCTGGGGCGCCGGGGTCTGCTGCGAAGGCGGCGGCAACAAGCCTGGCACCGGCGATGTGCCGGGCGGAATGGTTGGCCGAACCGCCTGCGGGACGCCGGGCGCCGCCGCGCCCGCCTGCGGGCCGAGCGGCACGCCGGGCGCGGCACCGGGCTGCGACGT
>JACPDI010000056.1 GCA_016184105.1 Acidobacteriota bacterium | reverse complement strand
GTGCGCGACAACCTCCTGGCGCACGAGCGCTTCGGCCGCCTGCATGAGATCCTGTCGGGGCTGATCGACGAACTGAAAGAATAAGTGGGACAATAAGTGGGACAGTCACACTTTCCGGGACCGCTGCTCCGGAAAGTGTGACTGTCCCACTTATTGTCTCGGATGATACAATCGACTGTTTCCGATTGATGCGTTACGGCGTTTCTACGCACCTGTACCACGCCGAGCGGCTCGCAAGAGCGCACCTGGCCGAGATCGCGGCGGCGGGCTTCGACGCGGTCGAAATCTTCGCCACGCGCTCGCACGTCGACTACCACGACGGCGCCGCGCTTGATGCGGTCGGCGGCTGGATCACCGAGTTGGGCTTGCGCGTACACGGCATCCACGCGCCGATCATGGAGGCGTTCGGCCGCGGGGACAGGTGGGAGGGGCGGACGTTCTCGATTGCCGCATCAGACCAGGCGCGCCGCCGCGAAGCGGTCCAGGAGGCCACGGCCGCGCTCGATCTCGCCAGGCGCGTGCCGGTCGACGTCCTGGTCGTCCACCTCGGCGTGCCGCGTGGCCAGCAGTCCGGCCCGGGCGAGTCGAAGGACTCCACGCTCCGCAGCCTCGAGGAAATCCAGCGCGCCGCCGAACCGCTGGGCGTTCGGCTCGCGCTCGAAGTGATTCCGAACCCGCTCTCGACACCCGAAGCGCTCGTGCGTCTGCTCGAGGAGGAGATCGCGATCGGCGGCGCTGGCGTGTGCCTCGACTTCGGTCACGCGTTCCTGCTCGGCGACCTCATCGACGCGATCGAGCAGGTATCCGGCCACCTGATCGCCACGCACGTGCACGACAACAACAGGCGCGAGGACAGCCACCTGGCGCCCTTCGAGGGGCGCATCGAATGGCCGCCGGCGCTGATGGCAATCCAGAAAGTCGGCTACGACGGCACGCTGCTCTTCGAGCTGGCGGACACGTCCACGCCGCGCGAGGTGCTCGAAAAGGCCCGCCGCGCGCGCGGCCGCTTTGACCAGATGACGATCTGAACATGGCTACAGTGGCGTACATCGAAGACATCGCGCGCGACCTCGACCGCTACCAGGGGCAGCCGGTCACCATCCGGGGCTGGCTTCACCAGCGGCGCTCGAGCGGCAAGATCCATTTCCTCATCGTGCGCGACGGCACGGGCTTCATCCAGGGGGTCATGTCGAAGCAGGCGGTGCCCGAGGATGTCTTCACGCGCGCCGACCATCTGTCGCAGGAGACTTCGCTCGCCCTCCAGGGCACGGTGCGCGCCGACAAGCGCGCGCCCGGCGGGTTCGAGATCGACGTGACGGGAATCGACATCATCGGCGACTCGCAGGATTTCCCGATCACGCCAAAGGAGCACGGCGTCGACTACCTGATGGACCGGCGGCATCTCTGGATCCGCGCGCAGCGGCAGAACGCCATCCTGCGGGTGCGGCACGAAATCATCGATGCAGTCCGCGGCTATTTCAACAGCCGCGGCTTCATCCTCGCCGACACGCCGATTTTCACGCCGGCCGCCGCCGAGGGCACGACGACGCTGTTTCCCGTCGAGTACTTCGAGAACGAGAAGGCGTATCTCACGCAGAGCGGGCAGCTGTACAACGAAGCGAACGCGATGGCGCTCGGCCGCGTGTACTGCTTCGGCCCGACCTTCCGCGCCGAGAAGTCGAAGACGCGCCGCCACCTCACCGAGTTCTGGATGGTGGAGCCCGAGGTCGCCTTCGCGACGCTCGACGACATCATCGCCCTCGGCGAAGGGCTCGTCGTCGAGATCGTGTCCCGCGTGCTGGACAGGCGCCGGCGCGAGCTCGCGGTGCTCGAGCGCGACACGTCAAAGCTCGAACAGGTGAAGAGCCCCTTCCCGCGGATCACCTACGACGAGGCGGTGAAGTTGCTGCGGGACAAGGGACAGCCGTTCGAGGACAACAACGATTTCGGCGGCACCGATGAGACCGTGCTCTCCGGCGAGTTCGATCGGCCCGTCGCCGTCACGCACTACCCTGCCCAGGTGAAAGCGTTCTACATGCAGCCCGAACCCGGACGGCCGGATCGCGTCCGGTGCGTGGACGTCCTCGCCCCGGAAGGGTACGGCGAAATCATCGGCGGCAGCGAGCGAATCTGGGATCGCGGGCTGCTGATGCAGCGGATCGCCGAGCACAAGCTGCCTCCCGAATCGCTCGAGTGGTATCTCGATCTGCGGCACTTCGGCTCGGTGCCGCACGGCGGGTTCGGCATGGGCATCGAGCGCACCGTGGCGTGGATCTGCGGCCTCGAACACATCCGGGAGGCGATCCCGTACCCGAGGATGCTGTACAGGATCTATCCGTAGTGGGCGGTGGACAGATGAAGATAGGCTTTCTCTCTCTCGGCTGCCCCAAGAACCTCGTCGACGGCGAGGTGATGCTGGGGCTCGCCGAGCAGGCCGGGCACGAGATCACCAACGACGCGTCGAACGCGGACGTGCTCGTGGTCAACACGTGTGCCTTCATCGATTCCGCCAAGCAGGAGTCCATTGACGCCATCCTGGAGATGGCCGAGCAGAAGAAGTCCGGCGCGTGCCGGACGCTGATCGTCACCGGCTGTCTTGGCGAGCGCTACCGGGAGGAACTGAAGCGGGAGATCCCGGAGATCGACGTGGTGCTCGGGACGGGGGAAGTGCCGGAAATTGTCAGCGCCCTGTCAGGCACCAAAGGCCAGAGGTCGAAGGTCAGGGAAGCGGCTGCGGTCCCGCTTACGCTCTACAAGAAACCCACATACCTCTACGACGCCGCGACGCCGAGGCACCTGTCCACACCGCGCCACTTCGCCTACGTCAAGGTTGCGGAGGGGTGCGATTACACGTGCTCGTTCTGCATCATCCCGACACTGCGGGGCGCGTATCGCAGCCGCACCGCCGATTCGATCGTGACGGAAGCGCGAAATCTCGCGGCGCGCGGCGTCAAGGAACTGATCCTCATCTCGCAGGACACCACGTTCTACGGCAACGATCGCGGCGAGCGTGGCGCGCTGGCGCGCCTGCTCCGCGAACTGAACGGCGTGGACGGCCTCGAGTGGATCCGCCTGCTCTATCTCTATCCGACGACGATTACCGACGACACGCTGGCGGCGATGGCGGAGTGCGAGAAGGTCTGCCGCTACGTCGACCTGCCCCTGCAGCACGCGTCGGCGGCCGTGCTCGAGCGCATGCGGCGGCCGGGCAACCGCGCGTCGTACGACAAGCTGCTGGCGCGCATCCGGGAACGCGTTCCCGGCGTCACGCTGCGCACGACGTTCATCGCCGGCTACCCGGGAGAGACCGAGGCTGAATTCGACGAGCTGCGCGCGTTCGTGCGGGACACGGAGTTCGACCACGTCGGCGTCTTCACGTATTCGCACGAAGAGGGGACCCGCGCGTACAGCGCCGACGACGACGTGACGCCGCCGGTGAAGCGCCGCCGCCGCGATCAATTGATGGAAATGCAGAAAGGCATCGTGGCGCGCGCGCAGGCCCGGCGGGTCGGACAGCGGGTGCGCGTCCTGGTGGACGGCCCTTCCGGGGAGCATCGCCTCGTCGTGCAGGGGCGGCTCGCCGGGCAGGCCCCGGAGATCGATCCGGTGGTGTTTTTTACCGAATCCGACCCGGATGAGCTGATCCCCGGCACGTTCGTGGAAGGCGAGGTCGTGGCGGCGCGGGAATATGACCTTGTTGTCAGCCCCGTGCTATCATTGGTCGAAGCTCCTAGCGGGTAACACCAAAGGTGGGTCTTTAGCCCACTTTTTCTTTTTGCGGGGTGTTTTTTCGGACGTGAAGGCAGAGCAGGCCCAGCGCGACCGGATTCGCACGGTGGCCGAGCGGGTGGCGCGCAGCTACGGGCTCGACATTTTCGACGTGCAGTTCCGGCGCGAGTCGCACGGGTGGGTGCTGCGTGTCATCATCGACCGTCCGGATCCCGGTCCTGCCGCGCAGGCCGGTGATGCCGCGCTGGACCCGTCGGGAGACAGCATCGGCATTGCCGAGTGCCAGCAGGTCAGCCAGGACCTGAGCGCCATTCTCGACGTCGAGGAAGAGGCGCTCGGCCTGTCGCTGCCCGACAACTACACCCTCGAGGTTTCGTCCCCCGGGCTCGATCGGCCGCTCCGGCACCCTGCGGACTACCGGCGGTTTACCGGGCGGCTCGCGAAGATCGTCTCGCGCGAGCCGATTGGCGGGCAGTCCGCTTTTGCCGGACGCATCGAGGCGCTGGAGAGCGGCCCGGACGGTGAGACGGTCCTGCTCGTCGAGGGGCGCAGGACCCATCGGATTCCGCTCGTGAAGGTCTCGCGCGCGAATCTGGACGTGGAATTCTGATCATGATGAATCCGTTGCAGCAAGTGATCGACGCGGTCGCCAAGGAAAAGGGGCTCGACCCGACGATCGTCGTGTCGGCCATCGAGGAGGCCGTCGCGGCCGCCTCGCGGAAGTACTACAAGGGCGACGAGCGCCTGAAGACGAAGTTCAACACCGAGACCGGGCAGGTGGAGCTCTACGCGATCAAGCAGGTCGTGGAGGCGGTCACCAACCCCGCCGCCGAGATGTCGCTCGAGGAGGCGCGCAACCTCTATCGCGAGAGCTACGGCGAGGAAGTCGCCAACTCCATCGAGGTCGGTGACGAAATGGAGCTGCCCCGCTCCACCGAGGTGCTCGGGCGCATCGCGGCGCAGCTGGCCAAGCAGGTCATCTTCCAGAAGGTGCGCGAGGCGGAGCGCGAAAACGTCTACGGCGAGTACAGCAATCGCATCGGCGAGGTCGTCAACGGCACGGTCAAGCGGTTCGAGAGCGGCGACATCATCCTGGAGCTGGGGCGCGTCGAAGCGGTCCTTCCGCGCAAGGAGCAGTCGCGCGCCGAGAACTACGTCGTCGGCGACCGCATCCGCGCGGTCATCAGGACCGTCAACAAGAACGCCAAGGGACCGCAGGTCGTGCTGTCTCGCACGGACCCGGCGCTGCTCATCAAGCTGTTCGAGCAGGAAGTCCCCGAGATCTACGACGGCACCGTCATGATCCGCGGCGCGGTCCGCGAGGCGGGAGACCGCGCCAAGGTGGCGGTCTACTCGCGCGAGCGCGACGTGGACCCCGTGGGCGCCTGCGTCGGGATGAAGGGCACGCGCGTCCAGGCCATCATCCGCGAGCTGCGCGGCGAGAAGATCGACATCGTCGAGTGGTCCGAGGACCCGGTGCAGTTCGTCACCAACGCGATCAGCCCCGCGAAGGTCCAGCGCGTGTCGATCGTGGACGACGCGGAGCGCGTGATGGAAGTGATCGTCGAGGACAAGCAACTGTCGCTCGCGATCGGCAAGAAGGGGCAGAACGTCCGGCTGGCCGCCAAGCTGACCGGCTGGAAGATCGACATCAAGTCCGAGGAAGAGAAGCGCAAGGAGGTCGAGGCGCAGCTCGAAGAGCTGGACTTCTCGTCGCCGTCAGCACCGTTGTCGCTGCCGGGCATCCATGACGAGGTCGTCGCGGCGCTCCGGCAGGCGGGTTACGACTCGAACGAGAAGATTGCGAACGCGCCGGTCGAGGAGCTCGCCGCGCTGGAGGGCTTCGACATCGAAACGGCGGAAACCGTGATCGCGGCCGCCCGCGAGGGGGCGCCGACGGAGCCCGCCGCCGACGCGACCGAGACCGGGGCGCCCGCGGAGTCCGCGGGTCCTGAAGAGCCCGCGGCGCAGGAACATGAACGGTGAATTAAGACGTGAGCAGTGGGCAGTGGGCAGTGGACAGACTGGCCACTGGCCGCTGTCCACTGTTCACTACTGAGGGGACGCTTGGCCACAGTCCGGATTTACAAGGTCGCAGAGCTGCTGAACACCTCGAGCCAGGAAGTCATGGCGCTGCTCAAGAAGCGCGCAGGCATCGAGGTGAAGAGCGCGTCGAGCACGATCGAAGAGGTCGTCGCACGGGAGTTCGTGCAGAAGCTCGCCCGCGAGCGCACCATCACGCTGCCGCGCGCCTCCGAGATGTTCAGCGAGACGGCGGCGCATCCGCCCGCCAAGGGAGGCGCGAAGAAGGGCGCGGCGGCGAAAGCGCCGGAACCGGCCAAGCCGGCCGCCCACGCCCTGCCCCCGCCGAGGCTGGTGAAGGTCGCCAAGCCGGTCGCGCCGCCGATCGAGGCGGCGCCAGCCGTCGAAGCCCCGGCGCCCGAGGAGGGCCCGGCGGCGCCAGCCGCCACACCCGAGGTGACGGCGCCGGCTCAGACGGCGGACCGCGAAGCGCCCACGGTGGCCGCCCGCGCCGCTGAAGCGGCTCCCGCGGCTGCTGCGCCGGAATCTCCCGCAGCCGCCGAAGCACCCGCGGCGCACGCACCGGCGCCAGCGGCAGCCGGGGCACCCCGAGCACCCGAGGCACCTGGAGCACCTGGAGTACCCAGCGTGGCCGCCCGCGCCGCGGTTCCTGCGCCGACTGGTCGTGTGGTGCCGCCGACGATTCGGCTGCGTATCGAAGACCCGCGAACCGGCCAGGCTCCGCCGGCGCGTCCGACCGTCGTTCGTTCGATCGTGCCGGCGCCTCCGCCGCCACCGCGACCGGCCACGCCGCCCCCGACAGGGCAGCAGGCACGTCCCGGCGCGCGCCCCGCGACTGGGGCGCGACCGGCGGGGCCGCGC